>JALWYP010000415.1 GCA_026992695.1 Flavobacteriaceae bacterium | reverse complement strand
GATTGAACGTAATTAAGGGTACTTCTACAAACACGGTATTCCAGTTAGCCATGGCACCGTTCCATAACCCCGGTAATTCAAGGGCTTTAATGGGACTACCATTAATAAATTTTTGCGAAATTATTTTCCAATCGGGATTGGTAAAGTGTTGTAAATTAAATTTTTCACCTTTATAATCTCTTAAACCACAAACTATATCAACCGGATTAAAATGAGTAGCATCGTTCACTATTGTTTTTTGGTTCGGGATGGAGGTGTCTATTTGTGATAGTTCGACAATTTGTAATGAAATCTTTTCGCTTTTATCTTTTACCCAAAACGGACCACCACCGGGTGCTCCAGTATTTTTTACCATCCCACACACTCTAATTGGTCGGTTTAACAGTATTTTAATTTGCACAAAATCTTTAGGTGGATTTTTAATAGACAGGTGATTAAACAAAAAAGATCGTGCCTCTTCAATAACCAATTCGGTTTGTTGGTTGGTATCGAGTTTGTTTAATAATCTGAAAATATTTTCTTGTAACCACAATAATTTTCCGGCGAGTAATTTTTTATAATGTGCAATTTCATTAATATGATTTCTAGTAATAACATTGTCTATGTTTTTAATAAAAACCAAATCTGCATCTATTTCATTAAGGTTTTCTAAAAGTGCCCCATGTCCGGAAGGTCTAAATATTAATTCTCCTTTTGAGTTTCTAATAATTTTATTATCGGGAGTTACAGTAATAGTATCTGTTTCTTTTTTTTGAAAAGAATACGAAATATTAAAATTAGCACCTGTTTTTCTTTTTAGCAACGGCTGTATTTTCTCATACTTTTTTTTAAACTTTTTTACATGTTCTTCTGAAAAAGTAAAATGAACAAATACTTCTTTTTCAACCGAAGCATAAAACGTAGCTTCAAATAATTGTTCTTCAAAAGCTGTCGCTGCATGTTGTTTGTAGGAATGAAACAAAATCAATCCTTTTGGTAAATTACCATAATTAAGTCCTTCTTTACCAAGCACTACACTGGCTATTTGATGCCAACGCATTCCTTTTGTTGTTGTGTTACAATAGGGATATATTTTATTGCACTTCTTCTTAATTTTTTTGTAAAAAGCAAAGTTTTTTGAGTTTTCAAAAAAGGTGATTAGCTCGTTTTTATTACTGCTTTTAGAAAGAAACGATTTAATTTTTTCTTCTTTAGGTTGGTATTGTTTTAAAAACTGATGTAAGAATTTAAACATTCGGGTTGCAGCACCCGAGGCGGGTACAAATTTTACTATTTGTAAATTGTCTTTTTTACTTTCATACTTGTCTATGAATTTTTTCCGGTCTGCTTCAGAAATAGCTTCAATACCATTTGCAAGCGTAGCCGCCGAAACAACTTTTACAGGATTTATTCCGTTTTGAAACGTTTCTATTTGCTTTTCAATTTGAGAAATGGATTGTCCCTGTGCTTTAATTTGGCGTATATCGTAAAGGCTGAATATCATTTTTTTGTTTTAAAATAGCATCAATATTTTTTATAGCTTTTTCTAATCGCTGTTTTTTGTTTCCTTTTAATAACACATAGGGTTTGTTATATTTTACTAGGGCCTTTTCAAATGCTTTAAACATTGCTTCTCTTTCAAAGGGTTTGTCTCTTAAATCGTCTTTTTCCCAAGGAACATCGATATAGGTTAAAAAATATAAATCATACGTGTTATCCTTGGCTGCTTTTTCAATAAGTGGGTCGCAGGTGCCGGAGTAGTATTCTTCGCTATACACTTTTGTTTCAAGTAAGTCGGTGTCGCAAATAAGTACGTTGTTGGTTTTTTGGGCTAGTTGGTTTTCTAATTTCATTTGCCCTATTGCAATGGGGAGTAAATCTTCGGGCTGACAGGTTTTACGTTCGTTATTCCATTTGTCTTGGAGGTATTCTCTAGCGTATTCGGGTACCCAAACCGAGTTGTAGTGTCTTGCTAATTGTCTAGACAACGTTGTTTTTCCGGTAGATTCGGGACCAAACAGCACCACTTTTATGCAGTTGCAAGGTTTTTGTTTAAGTGTTTCTTCCATAGTTTATAGCCTTGAATCGCTAATATTAAAAAAATCGTGTATTGAATTCCGGTAAATCCGTACCCTTTTACAAAATACAAAGGTATTGAAACAATATTGGTTGCTATCCAAAATGTCCAATTTTCTAATTTCTTGTTTGCCATAAGCCACATGGCTACAAAAGCAGCGGCTGTTGTAAAAGTATCTAAATACGGTGTTGCTTCTCTGAATTGTTGAAGACTTCCGGCAGTTAATTTTTGTAGTGCATAGTGTACACTTTCAGAAAAACTTAGATTTGGCATCAAATGGTAATACCGATAAACAAAAATTACAAAAACCGCTGTAAAAACAAATATACCTGTAGCTTTTAGTTTATCGGTTGTTGTCGTTCTAGTTATTTGCAACGGTTGGTGTGTTTTATCGGAAATTCTTGTCCACATATACCAGCCATAAATGCTCATTAAGGTATAATAAATATTAATAATTAAATCACCATATAGTGCCCATTGTGAAAGCAAATAAACGTAAAGTGCCGTACTAATAATACCGGTTGGATATACCAAAACGTTTTCCTTTTTTGCAAAAAATACACTTATTACACCGAGAACTGCCGCAATAAATTCTAAAACAATGTTTATCACTGAAGCATTTTGGTAGGGTTCTAAAAAGAAATTTACGATTTCGTTCATTGGTTTATTTTGTTTCAAAAACGGTTCCCATTACTACCATATCGGCTCCGGCTTGGTAGGCTACTTGTTTTTGATTTTCGGTTTTTATTCCGCCACCTACAATGAGTGGTATTTTAATAGCTTTTTTTACTTGTTTAATAATTTTAGCCGATACCGGAGTTATAGCACCGCTTCCTGCTTCGAGGTAAATAAGTTTTGCTCCCATGTATTCACCGGCAATGGCGGTATTTACAATTTGTTGTATTTCTTGTTGCGGGATGGGTTTTGTTTTACTAATTCGTGCAACAGTAGCATTGTTTCCCCCATCAATTAACAGGTAACCGGTAGAAATTACTTCTAACGTGGTTTTTTTAATAAGCGGAACGGCTTTTACTTGTTGCCCAATAAGGTACTCGGCATTTCTTCCCGAAAGTAAGGATAAAAACAGCAACGCATCGGCTTTGGGGGTAATTTGTAAATAATCGCCCGGAAATAAAAAAACAGGCAGGTTACTGTATTTTTTTAAAGAGAAAACCACTTCTTCGGTTTTGTTATGAATATCGGTACTGCCACCCACAAACAAGTGTGTGGTGTCTTGCGGAAGATTTTTTAAAAATGGTTGGACTTGTGTGGTATTAAATTCTTCGGGATCTATAAGTGCAGCAAATAACTTTTCACCGCTTTTTATGGTTTGACAAATAGTGAGGTAGTACGTATTCTTCATTTTTATTGTAAAAACAAACAAAGATAAGAAAGCATTTGGTTTACATCATATTATCTGCAGTAATTAAGACATACGCACAAGTAAAACCTTCAAATTCAATAAAACTAATAGCATAATCTTGGTGTTTCTTCTTATAATGAACGTGTGCGGTGGTTTTTTGGTCGACTAAATTAAAATCCTCTACATAAATATGTTGTAAAAAACTTATTCCTTTAATGGCAAAACTTTTATAAAGCGATTCTTTTGCGCACCACACTACGGTTAATTTTCTAATTAAATCTTGTTGCTTTTTAACCGAAGCATATTCTTCAACAGGGGTAAACTTAGGTGCAATAGTGATGATTTTTCGGCGTTGTTTTTCGATGTCAATTCCAACTTCTAAATCGCTAATAATAATGGCAGTAAATTGAAAAGAATGGGTGATTGAAATATGCTTTCCGTCTTTTAAATGGGGTTTTCCGTTCTTATCATAATACAAATCAAAATCGGTATATCCTTCTAAAGCTAACAAATGCCTAATACTAAGATATCCTTTTTGGTGTAATTCGCTTTTCATTGAAGCAATTCTGGTACGACTGTTTTGAGTAAGTGAAATTCCGCCGGAAAGTGTTTTAATACTTTCTTCAATCTTCCAAATAGCAACTCGAGTTCGAGGATTAATTGTTATAGTTTTGTAAAGAGGCATAGAATGTTACGGATATTATGTATTTTTGCGAAAAATAAAGTTAAACAAAATAACAATACGTTTCTCTTTTATTAGAGTTTAATTAAAAAAATTATGAGTACAAAGACCATGCCTTACATTCCTTACAAAGTAAAAGATATCTCGCTAGCCGATTGGGGACGAAAAGAAATAGAACTTGCCGAAGCCGAAATGCCGGGATTAATGGCTCTTCGCCAAGAATATAAAGATAGCCAACCGCTTAAAGGAGCTCGAATTGCCGGATGCCTTCATATGACCATACAAACTGCTGTGTTAATTGAAACATTAGTAGCCTTAGGAGCCGAAGTTACTTGGAGCTCGTGTAATATTTTTTCAACTCAAGATCAAGCTGCCGCTGCTATTGCAGCAGCCGGAATTCCGGTATATGCTTGGAAAGGGATGAATGAAGAAGAATTTGATTGGTGCATCGAACAAACCTTGTTTTTTGGTGAAGAACGCAAACCGCTAAATATGATTTTAGACGACGGAGGCGATTTAACAAATATGGTACTGGATAAATACCCTGAGCTTGTTGACGGAATAAACGGACTTAGTGAAGAAACAACAACTGGAGTACACCGTTTATACGACCGTATGAAAGAAGGAACACTACCTATGCCTGCCATTAATGTAAACGATAGTGTTACCAAATCTAAATTTGATAATAAATACGGATGTCGTGAAAGTGCCGTAGATGCCATTCGTCGTGCAACCGACTTGATGCTTGCAGGAAAGCGAGTAGTAGTATGTGGATACGGTGATGTAGGTAAAGGAACTGCCGCCTCTTTTAAAGGAGCCGGAAGTATTGTTACCATAACCGAAATAGATCCTATATGTGCCTTACAAGCTGCTATGGATGGTTTTGAAGTTAAAAAATTAGAAACCGTAGTAGGAAATGCAGATATAATTATAACCACAACCGGAAACAAAGACATTGTACAAGGACACCATTTTGAAGCTATGAAAGACAAAACCATCGTTTGTAATATCGGGCATTTTGATAACGAAATTGATATGGCTTGGTTAAATAACAACTACGGAAACACCAAAGTAGAAATTAAACCGCAAGTAGATAAATATACTCTTAACGGAAAAGATATTATTATCTTAGCAGAAGGTCGTTTGGTGAATTTAGGATGTGCAACCGGACATCCCAGTTTTGTAATGAGTAACTCCTTTACCAACCAAACATTAGCGCAAATTGAACTTTGGACAAACCGTGATGCATACGAAAACAAAGTATATATGCTTCCCAAACACCTCGACGAAAAAGTGGCTAAATTACACTTGGCAAAAATTGGTGTAGAGCTTACCGAGTTACGTCCCGACCAAGCCGACTATATTGGTGTTAAAGTAGAAGGACCTTATAAACCGGAATATTATAGGTATTAAAATATCTCACTTTTATTATTAAAACATATTAAACCTCTCAGTTTTATCTTCTGCTTTATGGCAAGTTAAATCCTGAGAGGTTTTTTATTTTTACAAACACCTATGTGCTTTTAGTTTTTTAAATATACTTCGGTATAATTTGCTGTTGTTAGATATTCTTCTTGAAGTCCTTTCAAATAATTTAATACTTTTATAAAATCCGGATGATTTTGCTTTAAAACATCTTCAGTATTTTCGGTTGTAAGTGTTATTGCTATATACCAAGTTCCGGTTCTACTTACATAACTGTCTTCCATTATTGGATTGCGGTTATTTTCGTTTCTTTTTGCGTCAATTAATATCGGAATAAGATTAATGGTTTTAGTTTCTTTGCTTACTTCGTAAAAAGTTAAATAATAATTTTCCTTCCCTATTAAAACCGGAATGTTTCCATCAAAATCATCATAATCAAGATGAAATTTAGCATTGATGTACCAATAAAATTCATTTTCATTTTTTACATCGGTAAATATGTAGGCGTTTGTATTTCCTAGATTGGGAATAAATTTTTTAATAGCAAGCACCTCTCCTTTTTCAAGATTTGGTGCAATTTTTACAGGTATGCAAGCCGTTAAGCAAAAAAATATTAGTAAATACTTCATCTATCATACAAAATAATACAGAAACAGCAATATACAAAAAAACCCTTTATTCAAAACAGAATAAAGGGTTTACCAATTATACGGCTAATCTTAGTTTTTATGCTTCAAAAGGCACAATAGAAACATAGGATTTGTTATCTTTCTTTTTGGTAAATTTTACCGTACCATCTACTTTAGCGTGTAATGTATGGTCTTTACCAAGATACACATTTTCACCTGGATGGTGTTTGGTACCGCGTTGTCTTATGATGATATTTCCAGCAATAGCAGTTTGTCCTCCAAAAATCTTCACACCTAAGCGTTTCGATTCTGATTCTCTACCGTTTTTAGAACTACCAACTCCTTTTTTATGAGCCATCTTTATACGATTTTATTCGGTTATACTTAAGAAGGTTTTTTACTTCCCTCCGTCTAATTTATCTTGTAATATTTTTAATTCGTCCCACTTTCCGGCAGCAGCAAGCGCAGCTTGTTGTGGCCATGTTCCGGGTTCTAAATGAGCCAAACGCGAACTGGCGGCGGTTAAAATTTCTTTAATTTTTGCAGGATCTGCTTTGGCAACTTTCGCAAAGGTATCTAACCCTGCATTTGTCATTGCTTCGGCAGCTTTAGGACCCACTCCTTCGATTTTTTTCAAATCATCGGCTTTTGCTTTTGTTTTAGAAGTAGTTGCTTTTTTAGAAACTTCTTTTTTCACAACTTCCTTTTTAACAGTCGCTTTTTTGGTTTCGGTTTTAGCAGCTTCTTTTTTTGCAGGTTTTGCTCCGGAAGCTACAATGCTTTCAATTACAATCTCAGTTAATGATTGTCTGTGACCATTTTTTACTCTGTATCCTTTTCTTCTTTTTTTCTTGAATACAATAACCTTGTCACCTTTAAGGTGTTTTAAGACTTTAGCTCCTACTTGAGCTCCGTCTATAGCCGGGGCGCCAACAGTTACTTTGTTATCATCACCGATAAGAAGTACATTGTCAAAAGACACTTTTTTTCCTTCTTCTACGGCAAGACGATGCACAAAGACTTTTTGATCTTTTGCAACTTTAAATTGCTGCCCTGCTATCTCTACAATTGCGTACATAGCGTTACGTTTTATTAATTATTAATTTTTAACATTCCTTTTAACAACAAGTTTCTTTGCTTAAAAAGGGGTGCAAATATAGTTTTTATTACCGAATTAACAAACGGTTTTTAAAAGATTTAGGCACTTTGCTATTTACTATTAGCCAAATACACTCCAAATAAAATTAACACTGTTGCCAATGCTTGCCAAATGCTAAATACTTCTCCGTCTAAAAAGCCCCACATAACAGCAACAATAGGCATAAGGTAGGTAACCGATGAAGCAAAAACCGGAGTAGCGATTTGCACCAAATTATTAAATAAAATTTTTGCCAAAGCAGTACCTAATAACGACAATAAAAAAATATACATAAAAGACGAAGGAAAACTAGGCGATTGTATTACATCCTGATTAAAAAACCCTGAAAAAACCAAGACAAGTAACGCAGGTATGGCAATAAAAACAAAATTTCCCACCGCAATAGTTATGGGCGGAACCTCTTGTAAATAGCGTTTAATAATATTTACATTAATACCATACATAAAGGTTGCTGTAAGTACCAATAGCGCATAAAAATAATTTTGGTTAGGGTTAATAGAAGCTCCGCTTACAATAAGAAAAATCGTTCCTAAAAGCCCAACAAAAACACCGGCAAATTGTTTCTTTGAAAAATACATTTTAAACACAACAAGACCTATTACAACAGTATTTAACGGCACAAGTGAGTTTAAAATAGAAGCAATGGCACTATCGATTTCAGTTTCGGCGAAAGCAAACAAAAATGCTGGAAAAAAAGTTCCTAAAAAGCCCGATAGAGCAATCCATTTTAAGGTTGTTTTAGTTTGCTTTTTTAAAGTTTTAAAACCAAAAAAGAATAGAATTAAACTGGTTAATACAATACGAAGTGCCCCTAATTGCAAAGGTGTAAAGCCTACTAATCCTTTTTTTATTAATATAAAAGAGCTGCCCCATATAAGTGACAAACCAATTAACAAAAGCCATTTTTTTAATATACCGGACATTATTATTTGTTATAATTTTCACAAAAATGAGATTTTTATGATAAGAAAAACCAAAATATTAGTATTTTTGAAAAAATTAACATTTAAAAATGCACAAATGAAATCAGTAAAATTCTTTTTAGGTCTTGCTTTTGTTTCCTTGATGATAGTATCTTGTAAAAACGAAAATAAAGAGCCAGAAACCAAAACCGTAGCGGTAGAAGAAACCGTTGCCAAAAACGATATTAATCCAAATGCCAAAATAGCAAAAGCCGAATTTACCATAGAAGGTATGACTTGTGCCATAGGATGTGCAAAAACGATTGAGAAAAAACTTTCTACAATGGAAGGAGTAAAATCTGCCACAGTTGATTTTGATAAAAAACTAGCAATGGTAGAATACGATGAAGCAACTGTAAACACAAACGCTCTCGAAGAAACAGTTTCTAAAGCCGGAGAACAATATAAGGTATCTGGTATGAAAACTGTTGAGTCTTTCACTACTAATGGGGCAAAGAAAAGTTGTACCGGAAAAGACAAAAAAGAGTGTAAAAAAGGAGATAAGAAAGAGTGCAAAATGAAAATGAAAAAAGAATGTAAGATGGGTGATAAATCTCAGGCAAATGCAGGAAATATGAAAGCCAGCTGTGACGGAAAGATGAAAAAAGAGTGTAAAAAGACTTCTACTGAAAAAGCTAAATAAATTTTAAAATCAAATACGTTTTATCCTCCTCTGCTTATGCTTGGGAGGATTTTTATTTCCACCTAATTGTTTCCATTAAACGACGCACATCTTCTCGTAAATATACCACAGCAGGATATAAAGAATCAAAATTTGGTTTTACCTTAAAATAAACCGAACCATTTAAAAAATGACGGGTACTATCGGTTACATAAAACTGGGTTTGGGTAGCAGCATTTCCATTAATCATATACAACATTCCATATACCTTATTAATAGAATCTACACGTGGTTGTTCTAGAATTGTTTGTGCTTTTATGGTGTGGTCATAAGTAAGTTTTTGTGCATCGCGTAATAACGAATCCAGGTTTGATTCGTGTACTTTCATATAGGTTAAATACAAGGTGGCTTTTAACTTGGGATAGTTTATATTTAATTTACACCTTCCCTTGTCTTGAAGGGTGGCTATGCTATTTTTTTCAAAAGTAAACGGGCAGTCTGTTTTTACAGTAGAATAAATTGGTTGTTGATACTCTAATCGCAACATAGCTGCAGGTTTTATAACCGTTTCTTCTTGACAACCAATAATCATTAATCCTAAAAAAAGCAGCCAAACAGATTTATGTATCATTTAATTTACAGTAAGTTTTATACGTTTTATACGTTTATTATCAAAAGCCTCAATGGTAAACGTATAATTATGAAAAACTATTGTGTCGTTTTTTTTAGGAAATCCTTGAGCTATTTCTAAAATAAATCCGGCAAGCGTTTCGGCTTCTCCTTTTGCTTCTTCAAATAGTGAAGAATTTTCGGGTTTAATAATTTTATAAAAATCTTTTAAGGGTGTCTTGCCTTCAAAAACATAGGTGTTATCATCTAGTTTTGAATAAATTATTTCTTCATCATCAAATTCATCACTAATTTCACCTACAATTTCTTCTATAATATCTTCTAGAGAAATAAGTCCGCTGGTTCCGCCATATTCATCTACAACAATAGCAAGGTGCATTTTCATAGATTTAAACTCATTAAGGAGATCGTCTAATTTCTTGTTTTCGGGAACAAAATAGGGTTCTCTAAGTATGGATGTCCAGTCAAAGTTAGCTTCATCTATATAAGGCACCAGATCTTTTACATATAAAACACCCACTATGGTGTCTATCTGTTCTTGAAAAACAGGAATTCTTGAAAAACCGTGTTCTATAATTTGCGAAATAATTTCGTTATAAGGTGTACTTTTGTCTAACGCAAAAACATCCATTCTAGGCGTCATAACCTGTTTAACATCGGTATTCCCGAAATTAACAATTCCTTTTAAAATTTTATGTTCTTCTTGAGTGGTGTCTTCTTTTGAGGTAAGTTCAAGTGCCTGTGAAAGATGATCGACACTTATACTGGATTTTTGTTTTCCGAATTTATTTTGAATATAAGCAATTGCTCTACTCATAGGCACGCTTACCGGTGTTAAAACTTTATCTAACACAAATAACGGCATCGCCATAAAAGATGAGAAAGCACGACTTTTTCTTGTTGCATAAATTTTAGGTAATATTTCTCCAAATAATAAAATTAAAAATGTTACAACGCCTACCTCAACAATAAATCTAAGGTTAATTCCGTAATAATCTGTAATAATGGTGCTGAAAAGTATTTCTCCCAAGGAGTTAAAAAGCAAAACAATAGCTATATTAATAAAATTGTTAGCAACAAGAATAGTTGCCAATAGTTTTTTTGGTTTTTCTAACAACAACTTAACACGTTGGAGGTTTTTGTTATCTTTTTCTTCTTCAAAATCGGTTGGAGTTAATGAAAACAAAGCCACTTCGGCTCCCGAAATGAGTGCGGAACAAGCTAATAAAACAAGAACCAACACACCTGTGGTAATGTAAGATGACGAAATTGTTAGAAAAAACAATAAACTGGGAGGTTCTATATCCAATTAAAAGTAGTTTGGTTATACATGATTAAAAGGGTAAATCATCTTCGTTATTAGCAACAGACTCATCTGTTTGAGATGTATTTTGGATCTGATTTTCAGTCGACTGTTGAGGTTGCGTAGTAGCTACTCCCTGTCGTTGCGAAGAAGCATTTTCGGTTTTAGGTGTTAAAAAAGTAAACTCGGTACATTGAATTTCTGTACTATACCTATCATTACCTTGATCATCTTTCCATTTTCGGGTTTTAATTCTTCCCTCTATATAAATTTTATCTCCTTTTTTAAGGTATTTTTCGCATATCTCGGCTGCTTTATTACGCACAACTACATTATGCCATTCGGTATTGGTTATACGTTCTCCTGTAGTTCGGTTTGTATAACTATCGTTTGTTGCTAAAGGAAACCTCCCAATACAACCTCCTCCTTCAAAATAGTGCATTTTTACTTCATCACCGGTGTGCCCTATTAACATTACTTTATTTACTGTTCCGTTCATACCATTTTAATTATTTAAGAAATACAAAGTTATATTTTGTGAACTAAATATACATGTTTTTTTTGAATTAATTTTTTAAAAATAAATTCAAAAAATTTTCAATAAGCGTAGGTACGGGATATTGGTGTATTTCATCAATGCTAATAACGTCTTCTCTCTGTAATAAAGTTGTCTCTATAACCCAAAAAGTAGTGCTTAAATGTTGATGCGAAAGTTTATGAATTATGGGTTTTGTGTTAAAACGTGCAATCGAATTTATAGTTTGCCCTTTTGTAAGATTGATAAAGATTTTTTCTTTTTGTAATGCAGTGCTTGTTAGGGTTTTTGTTGTTTCTATTAACGGAAATTCATATAAATGCTGCCAAATATCTTTTTTTACCCTTTTTTGAAATATTGTTTTATTGTCTTCAGAAAAAAAAGCCAAATAATTAAAATGCCTTTTTTTTATTTTTGCTTTCTTTAATTTTACAGGAAGTGTATTTACTTTATTATTTTGTAAAGCCCAGCAAGAATTAGAAAAAATGCAATTCTTACAATTAGGATTTACAGGCACACAATACCGTGCACCAAATTCCATTATAGCTTGGTTGTATGTACCCGGCATTTTCTTATCTATAAGTAACTGCGCTAATTTTTTAAAGTTCTTTTTTCCTGAAGCCAAATTAATAGGCAACTCGATACCAAAATAACGAGACAAAACCCGAAAAACATTACCATCTACAACTGCTGTAGGTTCATTAAAACAAATTGAAGCAATTGCGCTTGCCGTATAATCGCCAACACCTTTAAGAGAAAGCAACTCTGTATAAGTTTGAGGAAATTTCCCGTTTAGGTTAAACACAATATGTTGTGCAGTGGTATGCAAGTTTCTTGCTCTAGAATAGTACCCTAAACCCTGCCAAAGTTTTAACACCTGTTCTTGAGGAGCATTTGCAAGATTATAAATTGTAGGAAAAGCCGCAATAAACCTATTATAATAAGGTAACCCTTGAGCAACTCTGGTTTGTTGTAGAATAATTTCAGATAACCAAACAGCATAAGCCTCCTTTGTGTTTCGCCAAGGCATCGCTCGTTTATTTTCTAAATACCAAGTTATAAGCTTTTTACTAAATTCTAAATCTGATTTTATCATTTTTCAAAAATAGCATTTATCTACTTACAAACGGAAGGTTAAAATTAAAACGTTACACAACTTTTTTAGTTAAATTAAGCGACTAACAATTTCAAAAATTATTACAGAATAAACAAACTATCAATCAAATTATTGGTAGCAGAACAACATTACGGTAAATAATTTGGTTTTAATAGATTACCATTTGATTTATTGTGTTTAAAATTGTTATATTTGCCGTCTCTTAAAAAATAAAACATAATTAATAACAATAAAATTTAAACAAAATGACTAAAGCAGATATTGTAGCAAAAATTTCTGATAAATTGGGAATGGAAAAAGGTGATGTTCAAGCAACAGTAGAGACCTTTATGGATGAAGTTAAAAACTCACTTGAAGGAGGAGACAATGTTTACCTAAGAGGTTTCGGAAGTTTTATCGTAAAGAAAAGAGCTGAAAAAACCGGAAGAAACATTTCAAAAAACACAACTATCAAAATACCGGCACATAACATTCCGGCATTTAAACCTGCAAAAATATTTGTAGAAGGTGTA
>JALWYP010000414.1 GCA_026992695.1 Flavobacteriaceae bacterium | reverse complement strand
ATCCTATACTAGCAAACACATTCCTCATGTTGGCTACTTTATTGCCGGAGGGTTTGTACTTGCATTTTTACTTGAAATTGCATTACGACTCGTTACTAAACGGGTGGTTTTAAAACAGACATAAAGCAGATATGATGAAAGCAATTACCCATGCACTCATGTTTGCGCTCAAAGAAATTTTAACGTGGCATACCATGAGACTGGCACTTGTAAGTGGTTTAATCGTTACCGCAGTATGGATAGGTATTGGATTGTTTTTTTGGGAAGGTATTGTCTCTTTTGGTGCTCACATCTTGGAGTGGGTACCATTTTCCATGGTACGTTCCAACGGCGCATGGATGCTCTCGTCATTTTTATGGCTTCAATTGGTGCTACTGACATTTGCACTCATCTTTGCTTTTTTCGGTAACTTGATGTTACGCCATATTTCTCAAGAAAAACATACTGCTTTTTCAGTACTGACTGCCATGGGAAGTGCTGTTTTTTGGGCAGTTATCTGGTTTTTTAAAGGTGATTACATCTACAACCAATTTCTACAACTCCTAACATGGTTACCTTTTGAAACCGTAGAAAATACCATTGGTTATCTTATTGGATTTTACTTTATTTACAGTGCTATTGTCGTCAGCATGGTTTTTGTCGTCAGCCTTTTTAGTAAAACACTGCTCAATTCTATTGAATCACGCTGTTTTCCTGATGATACGCCACTCAAAGATCACACGTTTCGCTCCATTGGGTATACATTAAAAGACAGTGCATTATTTATTGTCGTCTCCATCGTAGCGTTTCCCATACTGTTTATACCAATTCTCAACCTGATAGTACTTATTATATTGTGGATGTGGCTCATTAAAGACACCTTTCAATATGATGCGGCATCCGTACTTTTTGAAAAGGTGGATCCGGAAAAACTTAAAGAGCATACTCTCGCCGTCTGGATCATCAGTTTTACAACGGCACTGTTTAACTTTATACCGGTCTTCAATATTTTCGGTCCATTTTTTGGAGAGATTGCAATGTTTCATTATCTTAAAGAAGTAGGTAAACGGTAATGTTTCAATATGTTAAAATTCAATATCATGCATGGCTATTCTACATTTAATGTTACGATGTGAAACAAGATAGAACTCTCTTCTGAAGTTCAAAACATTCACTTCGTTTTTCATGCGAAAGGTTGAATTTTTTGTATAATATATAGCAATAATAAATCCTCGATCCGGAAACTTTACAATGAACCATAATCTTCATGTTCAACTCTTTTTCTAGTTTTTGTACATCTTTTTCTAAGTTTTCGAATCTTCCTATAAAATTCAGTTCAATTTTATTATCATAATTTTTTAGCCATTGGGTTTGAGGTTTTAATTTTTGGTATGGATTTTTATCTAATAAAGAGATGGATTTTTTTAACCAAAGTCCAAAAGTGTTGCCTTGCTTTTCTGAAGGGATTTTACCTTTTCTTAGTTTAAAACGATATAAGGAGAAGAGTCGGTCCCAAGGGTTACGAACAAATGTGAATTTGTAGGCATCATCCCAATGCTCTTGTCCTACAATATCAATAATTTCTTTAGAAAAATAATGTTTTTTAGTCCCTCTTGATTTGTTACTACGGTTGAAATTCATACTATGTACCAAACTTGTTCCCGCTGTTTTAGTAATATGTACATGAATAATATCTTCTCTGTTTTTTATATAAAACGGATAGTTTGTTTTGTTTTTAAACATGGAGAATAGTTTCATTTTTTTACTCGTTTAGCTCGCAGCTTGTTAAGTATTTAAATATTCCGTTTTTTACATCTTGAGTATCCTTTATTAGTTGTCCTTCTTTTAGTATCAATAATCGATTGGCAAAATCACTTATCTCGGTTAAACGATGTGTGGCAATAATGAGTGTTTTTCCTTGTTGGGAGTATTGCTTTTTAAGAAAGGAATAGCATTTGTTTTTAAATTGTGTATCTGAAAAACTAAATCCTTCGTCTATAAATAAAACGTCACTTTTTATGGATAAAACAATAGACATCGCAAGTCGGCTTTTCATACCGGAAGAGTATTTTCCTAAGGGTGAGTCTAAATGGTTAGTGAGGTTTGAAAAAGCAATGATAAAATCCATATTTGCTTCGGTTTCTTCTTTTGTGAGTCCATAATAAGAAGCTTTTAGATAGATGTTTTCTCTTCCGGTTAGTATGGGGTTAAACCCCGACTTTATGGCAAAAACACTAATCACCCTTTTTACTTTCGGGTTGTATTTTATTTTTCCTCTTTCTGTTTCGTAAATACCAGATAACATTCTGGTTAGGGTGGTTTTTCCAGAGCCATTTATTCCGGCTAAAATAGTGATGTCATTTTCATAAATTGTAAAATTAATATTTTGTAAAGCCCAAAATTCATTTTTCCGTAATGAGGTGTATTTGGGTTTAATTCCTAAAAAATAAGCGGTAAGGTCTTTAACGCCATAAAACATATTGTAGTAAAGGTTTTTACAAAATTTCTTATATAAACCACTTACTAGAAGGAGTGGGGTTTTGTGAGGGTTACTATTTGTCTTTAGTTTATTCATGCGACTCCTTCTCTTTCTAATATTCTTGCTGTATTAATCACAAAAAAACGTGTTAGTAAAATAAATAGTATAGCAACGATGATGAAATAAATTATGCTTGTTTGTGGTTGATAAAGTTCACCATGTAACAGAATGTTTCTGGGACTGCTTATTAAATAGGTTAACGGATTATACTTAATAACTTTTGCTAACAGACCTGTTGAAATATCTGGGGTATAAACAACCGGACTTAGTAGCATAAACAATTTAATAATATTATCCATAAACAAACTAAAATCTTTTGCAATGGCACTAAAGAGGCCTGTTAGTAGACCTATTGCCGCACCAAACAACTGTAACGGTATAATTACAAGAGGGAATAAAAGAGAAAGCGGATGTAGTGACACGCCAATAAAAAGTAAGTAAATAATAATAAAAACAAAAGGAATTAAAAACTTAATCATACTTACTATAAGTTCATTAAGAATAATGATTTCAATAGGTAGTTTGTTAACCAGTAGCGTTTTTCCATAAGTGATAAATATTTGACTACAATTTTTATAGGTATCATAAAAAAGTGCCCAGATAGTAGTACTTAATAAAACAAAAGCAGTATATGGTATTTTTGTATCTCCAGGCTGAAGAATACCCGCTCCTTTCATAAAAATCCAGGTTAAAATAGCAAAAAGCGGAAGAATTAATAACCACAACCAACCCAGAAAAGATTTTTTAAAATCTGCAAAAAGTCGCAACTTTATAAGTTGCTGTAACAAAAACTTTTTCGACTTTTTAGGGAATGCAAATGTAGGGTTACTCATGTAAAAGTTCTTTATACAAATATAGGTATTGTTCTACACTTTGTTTTATTGGAAATTCTTTCTTTTTTTTGAAGTCCCATTGCTTGTTTTTTGCTTTTTCAAAAGCATTGATTAGTCCTTCTTTAGAGAACGTTTCCATTTTAATATGTTTTCCGGTAACCACTTCTTTTAACGCGCCTTTATTTGAACTAATAATAGGAATATTTAATGCAGAAGCTTCAGCGGCGATAAAGCAAAATCCTTCGGAGTATGAAGGAATAACAATACAAGATGAGTTTTTTAAACAAGCGAATAATTCTTTTTTTGATAATTGGGTTAACATACTAATTTGTGAAGCACAATTAAGTGATTTAATTTTATTTTTAATGGTAAGATACAGGTTTTTTGGGTACGTAGGTATTACCATTGTTAAAGTTGCTTTCGGGTTTTTGTTAAGAAAAATTTCTGAAGCATCCAGTAGTAAATCAATTCCTTTAGAAACACCAATTCTACCTACAAAAATAAATTGTAACGAATTAGAGTCTTTTACTTTGTTACTAGAATTGGATTCGATTTTTGTATTTAATTTATAAATAGAGTCATAGTTTATGCCGTTGTAAATTCTTTTAATCTTAGTTGCTGAAACCCCAGA
>JALWYP010000413.1 GCA_026992695.1 Flavobacteriaceae bacterium | reverse complement strand
ATAAACCTTAACACGGTCAATATCGGTGTTTACATTTATGGTTGAATTGGCTTTAGATTGAGAAAAACCGGAAAGCGAAGCACAAAAAAGTATAATAAAAACGGGGATTTTTATAAATTTCATTTTTCGGAATAATTTGTAGGTAAATATCTACTTTTTTTGTTAAAAAACAAAATCTATCCGACAAATAACAATTGTTTCTTGTTTTTTAAGTATTCAACAAAAGTGATTCTTGGTATTTCTTCGGCTCCTAACGAAGCGAGATGCGAGGTGTAAACTTGGCAATCTATGAGTTTGTAGTTTTCTTTTTTTAGTTTTTCAACCAAAAAATACAACCCTACTTTTGAAGCGTCACTCACTAAAGAAAACATACTTTCGCCACAATACACACCCACATCGGGTAAATTTACGCCATACAAACCGCCAACCAGTTTTTCTTCTTGCCATACTTCGACAGAAAGAACATGCCCCATTTCAAATAATTGCCGGTAGGCTTGTTGCATCTCGGGTGTTATCCACGTACCGGTTTGTCCGTTTCGTTTTGCTTTGGCGCATTGTTCGATTACGCTATGAAAATCTTTATTAAAAGTAACTGTAAACTTTTTTGTTCGAATGGTTT
Organism: Flavobacteriaceae bacterium; assembly: GCA_026992695.1. GTDB lineage: Bacteria > Bacteroidota > Bacteroidia > Flavobacteriales > Flavobacteriaceae > Marifrigoribacter. The sequence continues at coordinate 3,373 of JALWYP010000413.1, read as the reverse complement.
TCTGAAGGCTCTTGGAAACTTTTAATTTATCCGGAAACAATACCATTCTCGGGTTAGGACTCCACCATAAAATGGGTTGCCCTTCTTCATACCAAGGAAAAATTCCGCTTTGATATGCCAACAGTAGTCTTTTTGGAGACAAATCGCCTCCTACGGCGAGCAATCCATCTTCATTTGCTTGACTTACAGGCGGAAACCAATTATCTTTTGTGAGTAAACCAACCATTTATAAAAGTAATAATCCTGTAATAAAAATAACCGTTCCTACCAACATAATAAGTAAGGTGTATGGTAAAATTTCTTTGGCTTTTAATTGGGTAATTCCCAATAAAGGCAATGCCCAAAACGGCTGTAACATATTGGTTACTTGATCTCCATATGCCAGTGCCATAATAGCTTTGGGTAAAGGCACGCCGAGTTTCAAGGCACTTTCAATAACTATGGGACCTTGTACAGCCCATTGTCCGCCCCCGCTGGGAACAAAAATATTGACCAATCCGGCGCTAAAAAAGGTATAAATAGGAAGTGTTAAAGGAGTAGCGATAGAAACAAAAAAATCGGCTATTTGAACCACCATCCCGCTTCCGCTCATAATTCCCATAATGCCAAAATATAACGGGAATTGTATTAATATTCCCGATGCTCCCTTTATGGCTTCTTCTACCGCGACCAAAAAACTTTGAACAGACCGATGCATAACCAATGCCAAGCCAAACATAAAAAAGTTAAGCATATTGGGCGTAATGATGATGTTTATTAAATTTCCGGAATATTGATAAAAAAAGGTAATGAGAACCAAAATGCCAAAACCCGTACCAAACCACTTGGAGTAATCTATTTTTTCAGCTCCTTTAATGGCTGTGTTTTTTTCAACTATTCCTTTATAAATGGGCAAATTTACCGGTGTTTTAGGAACTTTCTGCCCTATTTTATACAAAACAAAAGGAATTACCACCAATAAAACAGCAAAAATAATAAGGTTAAATGTGCTGAAAACCGTTTGGCTAAAAGGAATTAAATCGGGTAATTGCGTACTTAAAGAAGCATCTTGAATACTGCTCATAAAGCCTTTTAAGTGTCCGCTTTCGCTAACTTTTAATGGTGCAGAACCGCTAATTCCGCCATGCCAAATCATTAATCCCACATATCCGGAAGCACCAACCAACGGGTAATTAATTGAAAACCCTCTATGCTGTGAAGCCTCGGCAACTTTTCTTGCTAAAATAGCACCAAAAATAAGCCCCAATCCCCAATTAAAAAACGAAACCAGCATTGTGGTAACACTTACTAACACAACAGCACTCGAGGTGTTGTTTACAAATTTAGTTAACCGTAAAATAACCGAATTTACCGGTTTGCTAAGTACCAAAATATGACCCAATACCAAAATTAACATCATTTGATAGGCAAAAACCAGTAATTTGTTGTTCCAAATACCGTTTTCCCAATACTTTAAAATGGCAAAAAAGTGAGGTTGATTAGAAGGTGCTTCGGTGAAAAAAAATGCCAAAACCATGGTTAACAAGGTTAACAACAATGCAATGCTAAAAGGAGAAGGCATAAACTTTTTAAAAAGTGTTTCTATTGTTTTTGTGATGGTCATACTTCTTAAAATTTTACAACTAAATATATTATAATTTCTTTACGAAAGCTGTTTTTTACTATTAAATTTTTTGAAGTCATTAAAAAAACAAACCCTCTGACAAAATAACTTTATCAAAGGGTCTGTTAAAACTAACTAACCAACTAATTATGAAGAAATTCATTGCTTTTAAAAAGCATTTCTCTATTAGTATAGATTAAGACGTTAAAAGTAGCTTTACCTTACAAAAAATTTGTTGCTTCCGGATAAGGCATTAACGAGCTTATAAGTAATGCGATACTCTCTTTGGCAATAAGCGTAATACTTATAAGAATAGCAACTACCAATATGGCAACAGACACATTGTTGTTTCTTATTTCTTCAAACTCGTTTACTCCTTTTGTAAAAACAGAAAACAGAAAAAACACGGCGGCGTTTATTAATGCTGCCGCTACAAATCCGATAAGTAAATAAAGCAACGAATATTTTACAATTGTAAATAGTTCTATCCCGTCAGAGTTTAAGGAAGACAACCGAATAACATTGGTAATTGAGGGTAATATTTCGCTTAAAATAAGTCCGATAGATAATACAAATCCTGAAATAAAAACAGAAAGAGCCATATTGTCTTTTTGAAGAATGGTGTTCTTAAAAAACAATTTTGTTACTATCTTATACGAAATAAAAATAACCAAAACCGTAATGAATATGGATAAAAGAATTTCTAATAACGAAAGGGTAAAGAGTTGTGTGTTCATACTATTTTATTTACTGGTTAGTACAATGTTCCAATACGAAACATTATTAAAATTAGGGGGTAATTTACCTATGGTATAATATTTTGCGGTGGTTTCCCAAAGCATGTATTTTTTTCCGGTGAGCATTTTATAATCTCCGGTAGCAGGAATATTCAACCCTATTACCGAATGTTTATAAAACGTGCTGTTTACAATTGCCACATCATAATCAAAATACTTTAACAAACTATAAATTAAAACCGTTCGGGTATCGCAATCGCCTTTTAAATTTTTTATAAACGAAACCGGATTTTGAATACCAAATTTTTTATTTCCGATACAACACTCGGGGCAATTTTCAAGTATGCGTCTGTATGAGTCGTCATATTTATTAGCCGGTAAACATTCTTTTTCAAACACTAATGAATACGGAATGTCTTGTATGCAGGTTACTAGCATTTCGGCAAATTGCATTTGGTTAAGTTTGTTTTCGTTTTGCAGTTTAGAAAACATATCGATTACCAAATCGAGACTTTTTATATCTTTTCTGTCGATATAATCATACAATACTCCCCAAAAGTTTTCTTGTACTTTAGGCGAAAAAGAATCTAAATATCCTTTGAGTTTTTCATAATCTATTTCTCTAACACTTAAAGCCCCTTGATAAGCTTTTCCGTAGTTGTCTTTCCAGTTTCGGTTGCTCGTGTAAAGCGAGACAGTATCTTTATTTTTCGTAACAGTGGTTTTAACCACAACATCTTCTTTAGTGAAATTGTTTTCTTTTTTTTGTTTTTTCATTTCTTCATTAACTAACGAGAAAAACCCTTGTGTTAAAAAAACAACAATATAAACCGGAATTGCTCGAAGCACAATGTATAAAAAAGAAGGCTTATCCAGTATTTTTGTTGTAAAAAACACACCAAGAACGACTGCAAAAAAGGAGGTAAATGCAACTGATAAGTCAAATACTAAATTAACTAGGATAAGTCCTAACATGGAAATAAATCCTACTAAGATTATCCATAAGCAACCACTTGATTTTTTTTTTTTATTT
>JALWYP010000412.1 GCA_026992695.1 Flavobacteriaceae bacterium | reverse complement strand
CTCCCAATAATGCAAATATCAAGGCTTCTTTATATTCAATTAAAGAAGAGTCGGGAATAACAATAGCGAGCCCTTCAAGTTTTTTAATCATTTCTATTAAATACAAATTGTATGCGCCACCACCCGTAATTAAAATGCGTGATTGCTTCTCAAAAACTGAGGCTATCTGTTTAGCAATATGATGCGTAACCGTACTTATTTTATCTTCAATAGATAGGCTTGATTTATTCAATACGGGTAAAAAAAATTCTTTGACCCATTCCAATCCTAATGATTTTGGTGGTTGGTGTTTATAGTATGGCAAGTTGTTTAATTTTAATAAAAGCTGTTGGTTTACAGTTGCATTTCGAGCTATTTTTCCTTTATCATCATACCGAAGTCCTATTTTTTCGCATAAATAATTCAATACAATGTTTGCCGGACAAACATCAAAAGCAATTCTTTTTCCTAGTTTTTCAAAAGAAACATTTGCAAATCCGCCCAGATTCAAACAATAATCATATTCACTAAAAAGTAATTTGTCGCCAATAGGTACTAACGGAGCTCCTTGACCGCCAAATTGAACATCTTGCACTCTAAAATCGCATACTACCGTTTGGTTTATTAAAGAAGCTAAGGTCGGTAAATTTCCTATTTGCAAGGTTATTCCTCTTTCAGGTTGATGAAAAATGGTATGTCCGTGACTACAAACCGCATCTAAATTTTGAATAGAATACTTTTTAATAAACTGAAGAATAACACCGGAAAGATAATGGGTGTAATCTTCATTTAGTTGAGTTATTTCTTTTTCTGAAAGCAAAATAGCTTCGCTTAATCTTTTTTTCCAAAAAGAAGAATACTCAATGGTTTCAGCTTCAAGTAAGGAATATTGCCATTTTCCGCTTGTTACTCTAAATGCTACTTCGGCTATATCAATTCCATCTAGCGAAGTGCCGGACATGACACCCAATACGTGGTAATAATTTTTCAAATTTATACTTTTTCAAATGCTAAATTACATATTTTGTTTTTGTATGCCCTAAAACGATTTAGTTTTACATGTTTTGGTATTTAAAAGCGAATCAATACCTTTGTGTCTCTTAATTTTGTTACAACCTGTAAATAACTTTTCTCAATGGATTTTAGCCTTACCGAAGAACACCTTATGATACGTGATGCGGCACGTGATTTTGCAAAAAACGAATTGCTTCCCGGAGTAATTGAACGCGATACCAAACAAGAATTTCCGGCTCAACAAATTAAAATGATGGGTGAATTAGGATTTCTGGGAATGATGGTTGACCCTAAATATGGCGGAGGCGGGATGGATACCTTATCGTATGCCATTGCTATGGAAGAAATTTCAAAAATAGATGCTTCGGCAAGCGTAGTGATGTCTGTTAACAATTCGTTAGTTTGCTACGGATTAGAAAAATACGGCACCGAAGAACAAAAACAAAAATACCTAACTAAATTAGCGACAGGTGAAAAATTAGGTGCTTTTTGCTTGAGCGAACCCGAAGCCGGAAGCGATGCTACTTCGCAAAAAACCACAGCAATTGATAAAGGAGACAATTTTATTTTAAACGGAACCAAAAACTGGATTACCAATGGCGGAAATGCCGATTATTATTTGGTAATTGCCCAAACTCATAAAGAAAAAGGACATCATGGAATTAACGCATTAATTGTTGAAAAAGGGTGGGAAGGTTTTGAAATTGGACCCAAAGAAGATAAGCTGGGAATACGAGGAAGCGATACACACTCACTTATATTTAACGATGTAAAAGTACCTAAAGAAAATAGAATTGGCGAAGATGGTTTTGGGTTTAAATTTGCCATGAAAACCCTTTCGGGAGGAAGAATTGGTATTGCCTCACAAGCATTGGGTATTGCTGCCGGAGCATACGACTTAGCACGTGAATATTCTAAAGTACGCAAAGCCTTCGGAACCGAAATTTGCAACCACCAAGCTATCGCATTTAAACTTGCCGATATGCATACAAATATAGAAGCTGCCAGACATTTGGTTTACAAAGCAGCCTGGGATAAAGATCAAGGAAACAACTACGACATGAGTAGTGCGATAGCAAAACTCTTCGCCTCACAAGTAGCGATGGACACAACGGTTGAAGCCGTACAAATACACGGTGGTAACGGCTATGTAAAAGAATATCACGTAGAACGATTAATGCGGGATGCTAAAATCACCCAAATTTACGAAGGCACTAGCGAAATTCAAAAAATAGTTATCTCAAGAGGATTGCTAAGAGATTAGGGAAATCATTGCCTTAATAATATTAAAAAAGTCGCTTGTTTTTTAGTGACTTTTTTAATTGACTGATCAGGCTTCACGTCTCTCTTAACTATATTCTAAATTAAAACATAAAAAAAACCTCTCGTTTCCGAAAGGTTCATTTTTACCGTGCGGGCGGAGAGACTCGAACTCTCACACCTCGCGGCACTAGATCCTAAGTCTAGCGTGTCTACCAATTCCACCACGCCCGCATAATCCCGATAAATATCGGGATGCAAATATAAACAAGATTTGTAATTTACAAAGAAACTATTTCTAAAAATTCATCCTTTTTAGTACCTTAGCCTACTTCAAAAAAATCTAACTATGAAAAGTGCGAAACCTTATACACAAGAAAACAAAGATCGATTTCTTAACGAACTTATTGAGTTGCTAAAAATACCTTCCATTAGTGCCGACCCTTCCTATAAAGAGGATGTATTAAAAACTGCCGAAGCAGTAAAAACGGCACTTGAAAATGCCGGATGTGACAAGGTTGAAATTTGTGAAACACCCGGATACCCCATTGTTTATGGTGAAAAAATAATTGACAAAAACCTACCTACCGTTTTGGTTTACGGTCATTATGATGTGCAACCCCCAGATCCGTTAGAGCTTTGGGACAGCCCGCCGTTTGAACCCGTGATTAAAAAAACTAAAACACATCCCGATGGGGCTATTTTTGCCCGAGGAGCCTGTGATGACAAGGGACAAATGTATATGCACGTGAAAGCATTAGAGTATATGACCTCAACCAACCAACTCCCTTGTAATGTAAAATTTATGATTGAAGGTGAAGAAGAAGTGGGCAGCTCCAGTTTGGGTTGGTTTGTAAAACGAAATCACGAAAAACTTAGCAACGATATTATTCTTATTAGCGATACCGGAATGATTGCTAAAGATGTTCCATCTATCACAACCGGATTGCGAGGCTTAAGTTATGTTGAAGTGGAAGTAACAGGTCCCAACCGCGATTTACACAGCGGACTTTATGGAGGAGCTGTAGCTAATCCCATTAATATTTTAGCAAAGATGATTGCTTCACTTCACGATGAAAATAACCATATTACAATTCCCGGATTTTATGAAAAAGTAGAAGAGTTAACCAAAGAGGAAAGAGCCAAAATGGCTGAAGCTCCTTTTAGTTTAGAAAATTATAAAAAAGCATTGGATATTGCCGATGTGTATGGTGAAAAAGGATATACTACTAATGAACGAAATTCTATTCGTCCTACACTTGATGTAAACGGAATATGGGGCGGTTATATTGGAGAAGGAGCCAAAACAGTAATCCCTAGTAAGGCGTATGCTAAGATAAGTATGCGATTGGTTCCCAATCAAGATTGGGAAGAAATCACCCAATTGTTTACAAATCATTTTGAAAGCATTGCTCCTAAAGCAGTAAAAGTTAAAGTAACACCACATCACGGAGGGCAAGCCTATGTTACACCCATAGACTTTATAGGATATAAAGCCGCCGAAAAAGCCTACGAAAAAACCTTCGGCAAAACTCCTATTCCACAACGAAGCGGAGGTAGTATTCCTATTGTTGCTTTATTTGAAAAAGAACTCAAAAGCAAAACCATCTTAATGGGATTTGGTTTGGATAGTGATGCCATTCATTCACCTAACGAACATTACGGAATATGGAATTACTTAAAAGGAATAGAAACCATCCCGCAGTTTTTTCATTTTTTCACAGAGTTGAAAAAGTAATAATACCAAAAGGAATTATTTTATAC
>JALWYP010000411.1 GCA_026992695.1 Flavobacteriaceae bacterium | reverse complement strand
TTATTATTAGAAAGGGCAATTAATCGCTCAAAATAGGTAGCGGGCAAAATAATATCTGCATCAAATTTTCCAATAAAATCATACGCATCATCAAGTTGTTTAAACCCTTTATAAAAAGCATTGATTATTTTTTTTCCGGGCATGCTTTTATCGCTGGATTGAGAAGTAACACTTGTTATAAATGAATAATTTTTACAAAATTCATCTATTATTTTCTGTGTTCCGTCGGTAGAGTTGTCGTTTACAACCACTACTTTTTTGGGAAGATAGGTTTGGTCTACCAACGATTGAAGCATTTTTCTAATATTTGCTTCTTCATTATAAGCAGGTACAACGAGATATATTTTTTTATCGTTCTGCATAAACCAAATAAAATCGCGGAACAAATTTTCTTAAAATGGGTCTAAATCCTATTCCTTTAACAGTACCGGTAAATTTTTTGCCGGCTACAATTTTCCAACCCGATTTTTCGAGTAGCCAATCAAATTGCCAATCTTCAAACTCATGATAATGCCTATCCCACATATCGGTTTTACTTCTGTAAGCAGATGCAAACCAAAGTTTTAAAGGAATAGATGCAACAAGTTTTGTAGCCTTAATATCTTTCAACACGTTAAAAGGAGCCACCATGTGTTCAAAAATCTGAAAAGCAGTTACCACATCATAATCGTTGGTTTGTACTACTTTGGTATTTGTATCTAAGTCTTCTCCTTGTGTGTTAAATACTTTATAACCTTCCTCTTGTAGTTTTTTTGAAAAAGGATTTGTTACACCCAAATCCAAAATTTTTTCTTCTTTTGAAATATGTTCTTTTATAAAATCTAACGTAATTTTATAGCGTTTTGTCGGAAAATTATTCTTGTACATATTATACCTGATAAATCATCGCATTAATATTCATTCCGGCACCAACACTTGCAAACATTACAATATCTCCTTTGTTTACGGTGTGTTCGCCCATTTTACCCTTACTCACTAAATCGTATAAAGTAGGAATCGTAGCCACACTGGAGTTTCCTAATTTTCCGATACTCATGGGCATTATATTTTCAGGCATTGGGAGGTTATATAATTTATAAAATCGTTTAACGATGGCTTCATCCATTTTTTCGTTAGCTTGATGAATAAATATTTTTTTTATTTCGTCAATTGATTTTCCGCTTTTATCTAAGCAAGTTTTCATTGCAGTAGGAACGTGTGTAATGGCAAACTCATAAATTTTTCTACCATACATTTTAATGTATCTTCTGGCATCGCTTAACTCATGGTTATAGGATTCGCCAAAGTATATATAATTTGCTTCTTGGTAAGCAAATGTGGCGCTATGATGCGCTAAAACACCACCTTCATCGTCATTTTGTTCTAGTACAACAGCACCGGCACCATCGCTATAAATCATAGAATCTCTATCATGGGGATCGACCACTCTCGAAAGTGTTTCGGAACCTACAACCAAACATCTTTTTGCCTCTTCCGCTTTAATATACATAGTAGCTTGTATCAAGGATTCTAACCAACCAGGACAACCAAAAAGCATATCGTATCCAACACAAAAAGGGTTTTTAATCTGTAATTTATGCTTAACTCGAGCAGCCAAACTCGGTACCGTGTCACTTTGATTGGTATCGTGTTTTATATCGCCATAATTATGAGCCAGGATAAGATAATCTAATGTTTCTTGATCACAGGAAGCATCTTCAATAGCACGTTTAGCGGCTATGGTAGCGATGTCGGAGTTTACCAAGTTGTTTTCGATATACCTTCGTTCTGCAATTCCGGTAATGGATTTAAACTTTTCGATAATAACTTCATTATCTTGTTTAAACTCGGTTCCGTCTTCATTAAAAAAACGATGCTCTTTAAATTCTTGATTGGCTGTTACTACATTGGGTATGTAACAACCGGTTCCAACTATTTTAATTGCCATGGCATTTATGTTTGTTGTTTTAATGGGTAAATGTATAAAACTTTATAAATCAAGCTAAATAATTACCTTGTTTTTTTGTTATACCAATTCTTAATAGAAAATTGTTAATGTTTACGGTGCATTTTTAACGAAATGCTATTACTTCTTTTACTTCTCCTAATTTTAATTGTAATTTTTCTCCTCCTATTCTAACACGCACTAACCGTAGGGTGGGAAACCCCACAGCTGCAGTCATTTTTCTAACTTGTCTAAACTTACCTTCGGTTAATGTGATGGAAATCCAAGAGGTAGGACCGTGTCGGGCATCTCTAATTTTTCGAAATCCTATAAAAGGGTGTTGTAAATCGTTGGGTAACAAACTTGCTTTGCAAGGTTTTGTGGTGTATTTTTTTCCGTGTAATCCTATTTCAACTCCTTGTGTGAGATGCGTAACCACTTCTTGTGTTATAATGCCATCTACCTGTACATAATATTCTTTCTCTACTTTTTTTGAAAGAATTGTATAAGAAACTTTGCCATTTGTGGTGAGAAATAACAATCCTTCCGAGTCTTCATCTAACCTTCCTATTGCCATTGTTTTTTCGGGAAAATCATACAGCGATCCTAAGAGTTTTTTACTGCTTTTTCGTTTTCCGTTATAAATAAACTGACTTAGATAGCCATATGGTTTATGCAAAATAAAATGGCGATGTTGCAAAACGGTTATTCTTTCTTAATTTCTAATTTTTCGGCAAAATAATCGCAAAAATCGCGCATAGTGGCACTCATTTTTTCATCGTTTGTAGCACGCTCAAAAGTGGTTGCCATAGCACTTAATGTTTGATGAAAAAATTGCTTCATTTCATCTAAGGGCATCTCTTTTGTCCAAAGATCGATACGCAATGTTTCTTTAGCTTTGTGATCCCACATAGAAAGCATCATTGCTTTAGCCGGCATGTTATCGACACCACCATCTTGCGCAGACCAATGTATTTCTTCCGGAATTCTGTTTTCATCTAATGCTACTTTTATGGTTATTTCGGAAGTGTTTTTTTTAGACATCATTTTTTGGGTTTGTATTTAGATTTTTCAAAAATTTGCTTTGCATCTAATAGCATGAGTTGTTTGAGGTTTGTCGTAGGATTTTTTTTCATAAATCGTTTTACAATTTGCCAACCCAAATAGGTTCCTACTCTTCCCGGCGATTCGTTATCTATTTCTAAATAAAACTTAGAAAAAGGTGCCGGTTTAATAAAACGTGTTTCCAGTTTTGGGTCGGTACTAAAAAGCAGTTCTTTTTCTACAAAATAACGCCACATTTCGGTTTCGTTTTCTTTTACCCATTGCATTTGCTCCGGGGTATAGCCTATAATTTGTGCTTCGGAAATTTTGGGCAACCAAATTTGTTTTAAATAAAGTTCTTTGCCGTAAAAAATAATTTTATCCAAAAACGTATTTGATTTTGGTTTTGCAATAAACTTTTTTGCATAAACCGAAGCCACATCGACTTGTAGTTGCGTTGGTGATAAATTTTGTGAGACGTATAATGGCAACCCTCTATAAAACACATGGTTAACACCTAAATAATTATCGATACCAATTACGAGAAGCGTATCGGAAGCAAAAACCTTGTTTTTGTAATCCACATCTGAAAGTACGGTATAAACATTTGGTTCACGAAATTGTGGAAAGTAATATTTAATATGCTGAAACAAAGGTTCTAACTGAGTTTTAATTATTTTATCATCTGAAAATACGTTATCAACTTCGGTTATCATCTTGTGTTGAAGCGTATCGTTAATTCTGTTTATCCAAATGCTGTCGGGATATTTTTTCGGAAAAAAAGCAGGGTAGTGTTTTTTTAACTGAGGTAAATCTTGTGGTTTTGCATTACCAAATAGTAAATCAAAACGTACTACATCAAAAGAAACCGGAATGGCAGCAATTTGTTTTTCAATTTTATCACTCTCGGAGGTACAAGAAAACAAGACAACTCCTATTATTAACAAGTAACTAAAATTAATAAAAAATGATTTTTGCATAGTTTTGTAACGAAAATAAACAGCTAAAATTATAGCATTTTTTTATTGGCTACAAATGTAATGCAAATGAACTAACTAACAAGTTTTTAAATAATCTATCACAGGTGCATTTTTAGTATTGAATAGA
>JALWYP010000410.1 GCA_026992695.1 Flavobacteriaceae bacterium | reverse complement strand
CAGTGTGGGAATATCCATAAGCATATTTGTATAAGCTGCATTTGCCAAAGGACAAAAGACGGCATTAAACCTATCATTTAGTTATATAAATAATGCTTATACGGGCAGTGCGTTTTCGCCCGTAGCCTATGAAATTTTAGAAGGATTACAACCCGGCACTAATTTTACCTGGCAAATGTTACTACAAAAAAAAATAACCAAATTTTTAGACTTAAATCTTTCTTATTTTGGAAGAAAAAGCAAACAAAGCAAAATCATTCATACCGGAAGTATGCAACTAAGAGCCTATTTTTAATAATAATTATAGTCTTTGTAATTGTTAGATTGAAGGGTTTTTTAGTTCGTTTAAAATAATATCTCGTACTTCAAATTTTAATGTGCGACGGTCTTCCGGTTCTAAAATTTCGGTAGGAATTATAGGATGAACTACTACTCTTAATTTACCCGGACCTCCTTTAAAACTATACGGAAGCCTTTTTTTACAATCGTGAAAAGTCATCGGGACAATGGGAATTTTATGATCAATAGCCAATCTAAAAGCACCATCTTTAAAATCGTCTAAAACAATACGTTCGTCATCCGGTACACCGCCCTCGGGAAAAATACATACGCTATACCCTTTGCTTAATTTTTCGTTTGCACTTTGATAAACAGCCATTCGACTTTTAAAATTTTTTCGGTCTACCAAAATGCATGTTCGTTTGTAAAAAAAACCAAAAATGGGGATTTTAGCCAATTCGGCTTTTCCTACAAACACAAAAGGGTTTTTAACCACATAAAGCATAAGCATAATGTCTAGCATAGAAGTATGATTGGCAATAAGCATATAACTTTTTCCTTTTTCTAATGTGGCTTCTTTTTTTACAATGGGTTTTAATCCCATACCAAATAAAATATAAAAAGACCATCTTCTAGCTAACCAAAAAAAGAAAGGATACCAGTCTTTTTTAATAATGCTAATAAGAATAAATGGTAAAAAAACCAATATGTAACTCATTAGCAAAACATAAAACCAAACCTTGTAAAGGGCAACAAAAATGTATTTTATTATTTTCATTAAGCATCAAAAATAACTATTTATAACCAATCAATGGAACAAAAAAAATTATCTTTGTTGCTGTTATTAATTAAAATTCATTTTACAATAAGCACTATGCCTAGAATACTAACAGGAATACAAAGTACCGGAACCCCACATTTAGGAAATATTTTAGGAGCTATTATTCCTGCCATCGAAATGGCAAATAATCCTAAAAATGAATCGTTTTTATTCATTGCCGATTTGCATTCGTTAACGCAAATAAAAGATGCACAAACTTTAAAGCAAAACACCTATAGTACAGCAGCAGCTTGGTTGGCTTTTGGATTAGATGCCACTAAAACAGTGTTTTATAGACAGAGTGACGTTCCGCAATGTACCGAATTAACATGGTATTTAAGTTGTTTTTTTCCGTACCAGCGGTTAACCTTGGCACATTCGTTTAAAGATAAGGCAGATAGGCTTGAGGATGTAAATGCCGGATTGTTTATTTATCCAATGCTTATGGCTGCCGATATTTTATTGTATGACGCAGAAATAGTTCCGGTAGGAAAAGACCAATTGCAACATCTGGAAATGACTCGTGATGTTGCGCTTCGTTTTCAAGCAAAAATGGGAGAAACATTTGTTATTCCTGAAGCACAAGTGCAACAAGAAACCATGTATGTTCCCGGAACAGATGGAGGCAAAATGAGCAAGTCTAAAAATAATGTAATAGATATTTTTTTACCCGACAAAAAACTTCGCAAGCAAATTATGGGTATAAAAACTGATAGTACGCCACTTGAAGAACCTAAAAATCCCGATACTTGTAACGTTTTTGCATTGTATAAACTACTTGCAACAGCCGAAGAGACAGAAAAAATGCGCACCAATTATCAAGGAGGAAATTATGGTTATGGTCATGCAAAACAAGCACTTTTTGAATGTATTATTTCTCGTTTTAAACAGCAAAGAGAAGACTACGATTATTTTATAAATAACCCATCCGAAATAAACAAAGCACTTGCAACAGGAGCGCAAAAGGCTTCGTTTGTTGCCGAAAATGTTTTAGAACGAGTTCGAAAAAAATTAGGATACTAATACTATTTGCAAAAATGAAAACGAATTTGTCAAACTGACAAATTATTGCTATAGATTGCTGACAACGTGTCTTTTATGTAAAATATTTTGTGTCAATTTTTCAGAAAAATACCATTGGTATAAGGTTTGAAAGAAGATTTTTCGAAAACTGAAAATTAAAGTTTAACCTTAAAACCTAAAAGCTATGACACTAGTTAGATATAAAAACGAAATACCAAGTTTATTAGCAAACCTTTTTAACAATGACTTAGAAAATTTTGGATTATCAAATTTTTCAAGTACCAATACTACGTTACCTTCCGTAAATATTAAAGAAAATCCGGAAGGATTTGAAGTGGAAGTGGCAGCACCCGGATTTGATAAAAATGATTTTATCATAGAGTTAAACGGTGATGTGTTAACCATTTCTTCTGAAAAACAAATAGAAAACGAAACCAAAGATGACGAACGTTTTACTAAACGCGAATTTAGTTACCAATCGTTTACTCGTTCTTTTACACTTCCAGATGTTGTAGAAAGCGATAAAATTACTGCAAAATATGATAACGGAATTCTTCAAATCTTAATACCTAAAAAGGAAGAAGCAAAACCAAAACCTGTTAAACAAATTGCAGTAAAATAAAACCTTAAGTGTGGTGTAGTACCACACTTTTTTTTCAAACAAATACAAACATTTAAAATTAAAAAAAATGAAAACAACTAAATTAGTTGCCATGGGTTTGCTATTGCTTAGCGTAACCTTAGTGGCGTGCGGACAAGATAAAAAGACAGATACACAATCATTAACTTCAACAATCGATAAAACAGTACCAAAAAAAGAAGCAACTCTTGAGATGAATAGAGACACTCTAGATACAAAGGTAATTGCCGAAATGGAAAAAGAGATTGCGCAACGCAAAGTAAAACTTACCGAAGAAGCATTATCTACCATTGCCGAAACACAGTTTTTGTTGCAAGATATTGATAAGGGAGAAAAAGAAAAAGCAATAAAAAGAGGAAAAGAATTAATAGGAAATTTAGAAGTTCTCTTGGCAAAAGATCCCAGTTTGTCTTTTATTCCGGTAGATGTGTCTTTTCAAAAAGAAGAACTTATAACCGACGTAAAAACGGTTAGGGAAATCGTCAAAAAAGCCGAAAAAGCCATGAAAAAGGGCTACTATAGAGAGGCTAGCGACTTGTTAAAGGATATGCGAAGTGAAATAGTAATAAATACCTATTTAATTCCAACAGCAACTTATCCTGATGCAATTAAAGCCGCAGTAGTATTGTTAGAAGAAGGGAAAACAGAAGAAGCAAAAGTTGTATTAACACAAGTATTAGGTACTATTATAGTTAAAAAAACGGTAGAACCCTTACCTGTTTTAAATGCTGAACAAATGATTATTGAAGCAGCAACAATAGACGCCAAAGATCACGAAAATGCCGACAAAGTTTTAAATCTGTTAAATAATGCAAAGTACCAATTACAACTTGCTGAAGAAATGGGTTATGGTAAAAAAGATAAAGATTTTGCCATTTTAAACGATGTAATTAAAGAACTAAAAAAATCGGTAGAAAATAAAGAAGACAGTACCGGTAAATTTAATTCATTAAAAGAAAAGTTACAATCGTTTAGAAAACGTCTTTTTGGAAAAAAAACAAGTAAATAATTTATAATTAAAACTGCCTTTAAAGTTAACAAAATTGGAAAAATGGATTTATCTCCACTTTAAAGGCAGTTTTATTAATTTAAAACAAAACATATGAAAACATTAGTAAATAAATGGTGGATACCTGTTTTAACAGGGTTGTTATTGGTTGTAAGTTCTATTTATATTATGAGCAAACCAGTAGGTGCTTTTTTAGGTTTAGCTCTCTTATTTGGATGGATAATTACGCTAAACGGATTTTTAAATATTATTTTTTCGTTACAAAACAAAAAAGTTTTTGAAGATTGGATATGGTATTTGCTACTTGGTATTTTTG
>JALWYP010000409.1 GCA_026992695.1 Flavobacteriaceae bacterium | reverse complement strand
GTTATAAAGTGTGTGTTCTTTAGAAATATTGGGTAATTGTTGTACTTGAAAATCTGACAATACTCTGTTTTCTAATGCTCTGACTTTTAGATATTTTTCAGAAAAAAAAGGTTCTTCTTGTGTTAAATAAACCACTTGTTTGCTCATGAGGTAAGTTGATGATATTTCATAAAAAACAAAGCACCTATGCTCTTTGTTTTTCTTTTTGTTTTCTCAATAATATTATTGCTTTTAAATGCTTCTACCTCATTAACTACTCTTTTCACCGCAAAGTCATAGAATTTTCTAGAATACGTTCTCTTAAAATCTATTTGCCTATCGGTGGAGGTTTCCCAATTGGGTTTTATTGTTATTTCTTTCTCAATTTCAGAATACAATGCTGTTCCTTTTATAGGATACGCAATGGTAATGGTATAATGTGTCGGGTTTGCTTCTTTAAGGTATTTTATGGTTTGGTTAATATCTTCTTGGGATTCGCCCGGATAACCCAACATGATAAAAGTGCCGGTTTCAATACCAATTGCATTGGTTTTTATAATCGCATTTTTTACTACATTTACATTAACCCTCCTGTCCATTGCATCAATAATTTTTTGCGACCCGCTTTCGGCTCCAATCCAAATTCTAAAACATCCTGCTTGTTTAAGAAGTTGTAATATCTCGTCATTTAATCGTTCGGCACGAGTGATGCATTCAAACGGAATTTGTATATCTTGTTGTTGTATTTCTTGATGAAATTCTTTAATCCATTTATGGCTTACGGTAAACACATCGTCTACAAACCAAATGGAATCAGGATTATATTTTTTCTGAAGAATTGCCATTTCTTCTACCACTTGTTTTGCGGGACGTCTGCGATAGCTCTGCCCGTACACCGCCGTGCTACACCATTTGCAAGTGTAGGGACATCCTCGTTGCGTACTAATGGTCATGGAGCTTTTGCCGTGGTGTTTTGTCCACACATTCAAATACTTAGAAATATCAATAGCATCTCTATTGGGTAAGGGTAAGGTGCTTAAATCTTTAATTTTACTGCGAGCCGGTGTTTTTACTACACGGTTGTTTTCAAGATAGGCTATTCCGTTAACCAATGACACATCTATTTTTTCGGTAATGGCTTTATAGAGTTCCAGCATCGTTTGTTCTCCTTCGCCTATAACAATATATTGTGCACCTGCTTTTAAATAGTTTTCTAGGTTGTAAGTAACATCCGGTCCTCCTAAAACAATCTTCGGGAAACCGTAACGGGCATCCTTTTGAAGGATTTTAATTAATTTAATAACATTTATTTTGGTCATTAAATTTACATAAACAGCCACTATATCGGGTTTTTGATTTTCAATGTATTGGAGTTGTTCTTCCCTATTTGAAAACGTTGCATCAAACACATAATTTTTAACTTTTTCTCGTTGTAAATAAGCAGAAACATATAGCAATCCTAACGGAACGTAAGGCTTCATGATTTTTGCCTCAACGGGGTCTTTTTGCAGGTAATATGCGTGGGTTAAAAAAATGCTCATCAACGGTAAAGATACTAGAGTTTTTATAGAAATAAAATTATTAGTACAATATCGTTTCTGCTTAACTTATTTAACTATTGGGTTTAAAACAACACAACAGAAATAATGATAGTAAAAACAACCAGGTAACTTACTATTAAGGTTTTCCAAAAAACATTTGCTTTTTTTAATTCCATAAAATAAAAGGCTACCAGTAAAAATTTAACTGAAGACAACAATACGATAAGGATTCCTATAGTATCAATTTCTGAGAAAAAAGTAGCTAAAACAGCGGTAAGACCTGTTAAAAAAAGTAATGTATATAATGTGCTCTTTAAATTCATACTATTTACAGAATTAAATATAAAACAGGAAACAATAATAACCAGATTAAATCACACATATGCCAAAATGCTGCACTCGCTTCAACATCTTCTAATGTCGAACTTGTTTTGCCAATTGCCTTTTTTAAAAACAATAAAATAACTAATCCTACAAGTACATGAATCACATGAAATCCTGTTAACAACCAATAAAAATTAAAAAAACTATCATACCCTAAAACTAGCCCTGCTTGGATTTTTTCATAATATTCAAATCCTTTTAACATTAAAAACAAAAGACCTCCAATCATGGTCAAAGTAATAAAACGGTTGGTTTTATCAAGATTGTTTTTTTTATATTCTTGAACTGCGTTTGCCATAAAAAATCCACTGGTTAATAAAAAAACAGTGTTTATTGCTCCAAAAGTTTTATTTAAATGCAAAGCCGATTGATGATACATCTCGGGGTTTTCCCGAGTAGAAAAAACCAATACAATCAATGCAACTCCAAAGGTGAGAAGCTCCAGTAAAATGATAATCCATAGTAAAATACCTCCCGGCGGATAGTAGATATTTTTATAATCAATAGTTGTTTTCATTTGTTTTGTTTTTTGATTACTTTAAGGGAATAAACTTGCTCTTCTCTATCAAATATTTTTTGGTTTGTTGAATATCCCAATTTTTTTCTTGCGCAATATTAGCCCCAACGATATGAAACGAAATAGTCAATGTATCTGCCTCTCTTTTTAATCGTATTGTTTTAAATGTATTTTGAATAGCTCCTTCAGTGGGTAAAACCGGACATCTAATTAATTTACTCTTTAGCATATTATCTTCTGCAAACCACTTTTTTAAAAAAGAAATATGAGTCTTACTACATTCATTATCCATCTTCAGTTGTTGTAAAATTAGACATTTATTGGTTTTTGTTTGTTGTGCACAAGCATTTCCGTACGCAAACAAATAACCTGCCACGAGTGCTTTTTCGGGAACTTGAATATGCTGTAAAAAGGAAGTGTTAAGCGTATCATTTCCTAAGATAGTTTGTGAATAATGGGGCGTTTGTTTTGTGCAAGAAAACAAGATAATTATTATTACAAATAGGAGGGCTCTCATGATTGATGCTTAATTTTCTCATATAATTTTACAAGCGATTCCAATAAAGCTACCGGAGAAGTTAATATTTGGTAATGGTTTTGCCCAAACATTTGCGGTAAATAATATTTTGCTTGTGCTTCAATGGCTAATGCATACGAATTAATATTTCGCCCGTTTAGTTCCCGTAACGCCTGTTTTACATCGTTTATTCCGTATTTTCCTTCGTAGCGATCGTAGTCATTGGGTTTTCCGTCGGAAAGTAAAATTACCCATTTATTTTTAGTGTCACGGGTATCCAGTAAAGCACCTGAATGACGTAATGCTGCCCCGATACGAGTATAACCTTGCGGTTGAATAGCACCCACTTTAAATTTGGCTTTATCCCACGATTCATCAAATCCTTTTATGGTTTGGTAGGTTGTAAAATTTCGGGTTTTTGAGTGAAAACAATCTATTGAAAAATCTACCTGAAACTCATTTAAAATCTCTCCAAAAAGAATGGATACTTGCTTTTCAACATCTATCACTTTATTTCCTGCTGCATAACCATCGCTGGAAAGACTTACGTCCAGTAGCATTAAAATAGAAATATCTTTTTCTTTTTTTCGTTTTGAAAGGTATATTTTTTCTGAAGGCGTATGCCCAGAGTGTACATCGGTATATAAATCTACCAATGCATCCAAATCAAATTCTTCTCCTTGAGTTTGTCTTCTTAGTTGCCGATATTTATTGTTTACATTGGTAAGCATTTTTCTTAACCCTAAAAGCGTAGAAGCATTCTCCCGTAGTGTTTTTTTATAATATATTACATTGGTTTCGGTTATTGGCTTGGGAAAAACTTTACAGAAATTATTTTTATACGCTTGGTTGCTATAATCCCATTCGTCGTATTGAATAAAATAGTCTTCGGAAGCAATTTCGGAACTCTCTTGTATCGTGATATTTTCAACAAATTCTGCTTCATACACCGAGTGTACCGAATCATCTACCCGAACGGTATATTTCATATTAAGCTCTTCCAAAGCATTGCTGTGGGTATTTAGATCATCGTCTCCATCAAAATCGCGCCAACCACCTTCCCATTCTTCAGCCGTGTCTACCTTTTCAAAATTATGTGTAAATACGTAATCTTCCTGTTGTTTTTTATCTACTTGAAGCGTTACAACCTCTTCTACTGCATTTGCTTTAAGAATGGTTTTAATTTCTTCTGCTATTGCTTTTTTAGCTTTTTGATTTATATTTTTCAGGGTTTCTTCAGTAGAAAAATCTCTTTCATTTTTCATCCATTTTCCATATAAAAAAGTGTAATCTGCCGGTTTTTTAGGTGTTTTTAATTGGCTAAAATATTTTTTAAAATCTTGATGAAGTTGTTGCGTTAACGGAAATTCTTCAAATAATACAGAAAGAACTTTTGGAGCGGTTTGAAACGCTTTTTGTTGCGATTCTACTAACGAATGTTCTTGCGAATCGTTCCAATTAAAATTTAGGTTTTTTTGAATAGAAAGAAAGAGAACCCTAAAAAGATAAAACGAAAGGTTTTCTTCGTAAGTGGGTAAAAAGTTGACGTGTTTTGGGAGAAAAAAATTATTGTTTTTATAGCCTCCTTCGCGTTCGGCAGTATAGATAGCAATGGGTTTTCCGGTAACGGCACGAGCAAAAAGGGTAAGACGGGGTTTAATATCTTGTAGTTTAACCGTAATTTTATCTGCTTCAACCGAAGTTTTTTTTCTTCGTTTAAAGTAATTGGCTATTTTTCCGTATAAATATTCGTCAAGTGCCATTAAAAAATTATTATCTAAACCTTATTTAGATCATTAAATTACATAGATCTTTTAATGCTTCAATTATTTCGGGATCATCGGTAAGGGGTTCTATAATAGCTACCTCTACCGAAAGTCTTTTGGGTAATCCGCTATGAATGAGTTTTGCTGCATCTACTAGTAATCGAGTAGAGACGGTTTCAGACAAACCCAGTTCGGTAAGGTTACGCACTTTATTGGCAATGTTTACTAGTTTTTTTGCTATTGATTTATCTATTTGGCTTTCATTTACAAGAATTTCCGTTTCAATTTTTTCCTGTGGATAATTAAATGATTGTGCTACAAAACGTTGTTTGGTTGAGGGTTTTAGTTCTTTAAATCCTCTTTGATAGCCAGGGTTAAATGAGGCTACTAACATAAAATCGGGATGTGCCTGAACAATTTCTCCTAACTTATCGATATATAACTGTCGTCTGTGGTCGGTTAGCGGGTGAATAGCTACAATTACATCGGGGCGGGCTTCGGCTATTTCATCAAGGTATAAAATGGCGCCTTCTTTAACAGCCTGTGTAAGTGGTCCGTCTATCCATACGGTTTGCGCTCCTTTTATAATGTATCTTCCTATTAAATCTGTTGAGGAAGTTTCTTCATGACAAGCTACGGTAATCAATCTTTTATCAAGTTTGCTTGCCATATATTCTACAAACCGGGATTTTCCGGTTCCGGTAGGTCCTTTTAATAATACAGGTAATTTGTTATTATAACATTGCTCAAAAACCAATGTTTCTTTCCCTGTTTCATGATAATAGGGTGTTGTGTTGCTCATACCAAAAAAATTTAAAGCCGGAGTTAAATATACAAAATAACTCCGGCATAAAAAGGGTTATTGTTGTGCAGGTTTGAAAGAAAATAAATTGGGTTTAAATGTAATCATAATCCATCCCCAGCTATTGTCAGCATCTTTATCTCCCCCTTTAAGAACTTCCATTGTATCTGTGGCAAACATTTTTGAATACCCTGCATTGACAGAAATAGAATTACTTAATTTATATCCCATGGTAAAATCTACTTCAGTTCCCAGTCCGTTACTCATTTTGTCTCCGTTTGTGTCTATTACATTGGCTGCTGAAGAAAAGAAATGAGGTACTATTTTAGCTGAGAATTTATCCTTTTTAAATCCAATGGTTCCATAAATATCTGTTAGCCCAACAGAGTTTGCATGATTTCCTACGTAAAAGTAATCCATCCAACCATTAAATTTATGATTGGTTCCAAAAAGTGGAGCAAATGATTTAAGTTTTGCATCAGTATCATCCATATCTTTACCAGAAAGGAATTCAAAACCGGCAGCTACATTAAAATTACTATTTATTTTATAGCCAAGATTAGCAGAAAAATAAGAAGCACTAACATCTGTATTTACGGTTTTACCGGTTTGGAAATAGGCTGCTGCATTGGCACTAAGCTTATCTTTTTTATAGGTAAGTCTTGGTCCTATGGTTTGCATATAATCGACAGTTTGTTTTTCATTAGCTGCTCCTTCGTTTTCAAGGTATTCTATTCCTGTATTTAACAACAAGAAACTCACTCCAAAATCAGTAAATTTACCGTGATACCAAGCATATTGAAATGTTTTATATCCGGCTGCATTGCTGTAAAGGTTATCTACATTGGCTTGTGCATCAGCATTCAAGGCAAATCCTACATCTAATCTGTTATTAGCATCCGGAGTGTATTTAATCAAAAAGGCATCGTGGCTTCTTGCTTGTTGTGCCCAACCTACATTTCCAAAAATACGATGGTCATCGTAAACAATTTCTTGTCTTCCTAGTTTAAGGGAAAATTTTGAACTTAATATGGCTTCTGCCCAAGCTTCGTGAAGTGCTGTTGCTTTATCATCTGAAGACAATGTACCTACATCTCCCCATACTCGAATGTTTTGAAGCGTTACTCGCATTTTAATTTTTTGATTTGAATAATCAAAATTTAATCTTGAACGTTGAGAGATGAAGTTTGCTCCATCGGTGTCTTTTGTAAACAGTGACTTATAGCCGTGTCTGTTTTCGTAACGGGGTCTTAATTCAGCAGATAAATCAAATTGCTGCCCAATAATAACACTTGTAAAAAGTGCCATTGCTATCATTATTACATGCTTTTTCATACTTGTTGTTATTAAAAATTAAAATTAGTTTTTATAAAAAATGAAGTCCCCCATAATTGCATATCGCGTGCATGAGCTTCTCCAATGGCATTGGTTGTTTCTAAATCTTTTACATCAAAAATATTTTTTGCTCCGATAGTAAAAACCAAGGCTTT
The DNA here is from genome assembly GCA_026992695.1 of Flavobacteriaceae bacterium. GTDB lineage: Bacteria > Bacteroidota > Bacteroidia > Flavobacteriales > Flavobacteriaceae > Marifrigoribacter. The sequence goes on along the minus strand of JALWYP010000409.1, from coordinate 6,394 downwards.
GCTAAAAAGATTTTTCGTAAGGGTAATGTCTAAATTATGAAAACGCTCTCGTGTTGTTTTAGAGAGTTCATCGGTGTCTTCATCAATAATAAATCCTGTTTGCGCTCCGGTAAATTTGTAATACAAGTTAACCGATACTCCTTGTTTTGGTAATTGGTAATCAAGGGTCGAAGTTGCTTCGGGGGTATATAAAAATTCGTCGGTATTGTAGTCTTCTTTAAACTTGTTGTACCTTCCAATGAGTGCAAATCCCGCTTGAAAACTCAATTGTTTTGAAAAAGCAAACATGGTGTTTATTTTTCCTCCTACTGATTTGAATTTATCAATGTTTATATAATGTCGTTTAAAATTTTGTAATTGACTTAATGCGATTAAGTTAGTGACATCATTATAAAATATAGCGGGTTCTATTTTTAAGGAAGTGTCATCAGAAAATGTTTTATTAAATGTATAATATAAATTAACACTGTGTGACTCTTCTACCTCTAAGTTTTCGTTTCCTGAAATCACAAAGGTCACTTGTCCGGCATTAATACGAAAGTCCAAGTACAACTCCTTAACAGAAGGTGCTCTAAATCCCCTTGCATAGGAAAGTCTAAGCGTATTATTATTATTAATTCTTATTTTGGTATTAAAAGCCGGTGAAATTAAGTTGCCATAGGCGCTATTCCAAGTATATCTAACACCCGGTTGAATTTCAAATCCGGAAATAATTTTATAATTAATACTGGCAAAAGTCGCAAAGGTATTTATACTTTGTTTTCGGTTTAATATTCGGCTTCCGGTGGTTGATTCTTCAAAATAATCTGTTCCAATTGCGTAATTGAGTTTTTCAGTTTTTTTGCTTTTTCCCAGTTGCCATTTCAATCCACCGTATCGATAGGTAACGATGTTATCTTCTTTAGTATCACTTTGTGAAAGGGTTTGTTCATACGTATTAGGATTAACATCATAAGTGTCATGGTATCTTTGGTAATCTGAAAAAGAGGCTGTAGCGTCTAAAAACTTATTGGTTAAAACCGTACCTTGAAAGTTTAATGCATTATCTATTCGTCTGGTAAAATAATCTTTGTCTTGAATGTTTCCAAATCGGTCGGGTTCTCCTAAAGAAATTAATTTTTCGTTGGAAAAAGAGGCATTATATCTAAGTTTTGCATTTTTAAACCCTTTTAAAAACATAAAATCTGCGAAGTGTTGTTTTCTCTCTTCCCAGTTTAAGTTTCTTGGGTTGTCATTGGTTGACAATCCGTTAAAATGATAGTACCCTCCTCCTGCTTTAATCAGGTTGTTATCGAATTTATAGCCAAGGTTTCCTGAAAATCTTGTCGCATCAATACTTTCATAATAGGCGCTCAGATTTCCTTCTAGTTGTTTTTTTTGGTTTTGCTTGGTTATTAAGTTAATCACTCCCCCCATAGCATCGGTGCCATAAAAAACAGAAACCGGACCTTCTATAATTTCAACTCGTTCTATGTTTGCTAGGTTGATTTGATTTAAGTCAATTACCCCGTTTAATCTTCCTATAACCGGAACTCCATCGATTAATATTTTAATGTTTTCTTTAGAAATTCCTTGAATTTCGATTCCGGTTCCAAAAACCGAGTTTTGACTTAAATCAATATTTAATTCTTGTTGTAACAACTCTCTTAAATTAGTTACTGCTTTCTGTTGAATGGTTTGTTGTGAAATACTTTTTACTTTATACACTGCATTATGTTCTGATTGTGGAGTGTATTGTGCTGTAATAACAACTTCTTCTAATTTTTCGGGTATTGTATCATTTCCTTTTTCTTGCGCTTGTCCTGTTAAAAAACCAAACAAAAGCATCCCTGTGAATGTTATAAATAACTTCATTTTAGTAGTGGATTTAAAACTCACCCCCAAGGATATTTTTGGGGATGAGTATTAACAAAAGTGGTTACGATTAATAAATATCAAATGCAGTGTTATACACATTAAATTTACCGGTTGGTGTAATTAACCAATCTCCGTTAATTTCGTATTTAAGTTTTAGGGTTTTATCATCATAGATTAACACCGCACTAGTGTTTTCATCTTTTTTACCCCATACAGAAACCCAAACTTCATTTCCGGCTTTGTTGTATTCCATATGAACAGCTCTTCCTTTATATTTTTCGGGAACTTTTAATGTTTTAATAAGTTTAAACGTTTCTGTATCATAAACAAAGATAGAACGTTGTAATGCTTCTTCGGTACTCAATGCGCGATCTGCCCAAAGATGTTTTGATTTTGGGTGTGATTTTACAAAGAGGTTACCTCCGCCTCCGCCTTCCATTTTAATATTATGAACTACTTTCCATTGGTTAGGTCCTGGATCTGTAGCAATAAAACTAAGTTTTCCTTCACCAATATGACCTGTTACCCACATCCATCCGTATTTTTTATTATGAATATTGGTTCCACGTCCAGGGTGAGGCTTAATCCCCACATCAATAATGGTTTCTAGTTTTTTGTTTTCAACATCAATTACAACAATTTTGTTTACAGCATTAGCAGCCACCAAGAAATATTTACCTGAATGATCCCATCCGCCATCGTGCAAGAACTGTGCGGTAGGTATTTTAGCAGTGTTTTCGTCAATTTTATCCAAATCTGAATAATCTACTAACCATACCATACCGGTTTCTTTAACATTCACTACCCAAATAGGATCGTGATGAGAGGCTACAATAGAAGCAACACGTGCTTCTTCTCTATATTCACCATCACCTAGTACTTTCCCATCTGTATTTACCACTTTAAGTGGTTTAAGTGTCATGGCATCAAATACCACATAGTGTGAAGGGGTATATCCTCCCACAATAATATATTTATCTCTAAAATCGCCTTTGGGTCCGTTATATTTTGAAACCTCAACCGAACGAGCATCAAATGAAGCTTTTGATTCGGCAACAATTTGTGGTGTTTCTGGCCAAAGGTCAATTAACGTCACTTTTCCATCTCTACCAATTGAGTAGAAATAACGTCCCGTAGCAGAAGTACGTAAGATGTGTACTGCAAATCCTGTATTTAGTATGGCAACCTGTTCTTTAGTGTCTCCATCCATAATAGCTACTTGTCCTGCATCACGAAGTACTACCCCAAAATAATTTTGCCAGTTTCTTTTAGTCATAGGCTTAGTTACTCTATCTTTTACAGGGACTATTAGTTTCCAAGCTTTCATCATATCTTCCATAGTATATTCGGGTACCGGTGGTGGAGGTAACTGAACATATTTTGCCATAAGAAGCGTTTCTTCAGGGGTAAGAATTCCTTGTTTTCCCCAATCGGGCATTCCTCCTGGAAGACCGTTAGTAATGATACTTACTAACCCTTCTGTTCCCAAATCTTTGGTGGCAGGCCATTTTCCGTCTCCATCAGGTAACAGAGAGGGTCCCGTGGCACCTTTACGTGTTGTTCCGTGACAACCTGCACAGGTATTAAAGAAAATACCTTTGGCTTTTTCCATTTCTGCAGATGATAGCTTAATTTCATTTACAGCTACTTCTTTGTCGTCGTTTTTTTTGGTTCCGTAATCTTCTTTTTGTTTGCTGTCTTTACAACTATACGATACTGCTATCAATATAACTAGTAAAAACATCCCTACTTTTTTCATGGTTATTATTTTAAAAATTTATTATGGTTGATTTGTTTCTAAAGCTTCATCTGTTGGGCGCCCATACTTAATAAAATCTATTATAAAAAGTATAACTCCAATAAGGAATAGTGTAGCGCATAGAATTAAAACATAAAAATGTATTTCGGTCATTTTTTGAACTTCCATAAAATCCATTTTCATTATTCTTTCAAGATATACTTGTGCCACTCCTGCAACACCAAAGGCTACGGTCATACCAATCATACCGATATTAGACAACCAAAATGCCGCTCTTCCTCGTGCTCCGTTATATAGTTTTCTTCCTGTTAAATTAGGAAGCACATAACTTATCATTGCTAAAACAATCATAGCGTAAGCACCCCAAAATGCTAAGTGCCCGTGCATTGCTGTTACAAGCGTTCCGTGTGTATAAAGATTTGTTTGTGGTAATGTGTGTGCCATTCCTAATAGCCCAGCACCCATAAATGAAACTATTGCAGAGCCCAATGTCCAAAATAATGCTTGTTTATTAGGGTGTTTCTTTTCACCTTTCCGATACATATTTACAGCAAATAGCGCCATTGCTAGAAATGCTAAAGGTTCCATAGCTGAAAATATACCGCCAACTATTAGCCATATTTTATTCACTCCTATGTAGTAATAATGGTGTCCTGTTCCTAAAATACCAGATAAGAAGGTTAGCCCAACAATAACATACAGCCATTTTTCAATCACTTCTCTATCTACACCGGTAAGTTTAATTAATAGGAAAGATAAAATACCTCCCATTATTAATTCCCAAACACCTTCTACCCAAAGGTGAACCACCCACCAGCGGAAGAATGAATCTAGCACTTGACTATCAAAAGGTAACATCCCCGGTAAATATAAAAGTGCTGCAAATAACAGTCCCATAGAAAGGACGAGTGCTGTCGTAGTTTTGCGTTTTCCTTTAAAGAGTGTAACAAGTATTAGCCCTAAAAATAGTAATACATTTACTACTACTAAATAATCTAATGGTCTGGGTATTTCTAAAAACTTACGTCCTTCCCAGTAATTTAAGTGAAATCCTACTATTGCAGCGACTCCCACTAATGCTAAAGAAATTAATTGTACATAAGCCAATTTTACACTCACTAGTTCTCGTTGAGCTTCTTCAGGAATAATGTAATAAGCGGCTCCCATAAAACCCGATAGTAACCAAACTACTAATAAATTAAGGTGAACTGCTTTTGCTGTGTTAAAAGGGATTATACTGTGTAATCCGTCAAGCCCTGCATGTGCGAAGCCCATAATAAAGCCATATACGAGTTGTAACACAAACAACAACATCGATAAGGCAAAAAACCAATAGGCTACTTTTTGTGATTTATATTTCATCTTTATTATTTTTTTATGGTTAGTTATTGTCTTTGGCTAAGGGTGAAACCACACGCTCAAAACCATTAAGATCTATGTTTCCAATCCATTTTAAGAATGCAATAATGTCTGTTGCTTGATCTTCAGAAAAGCCATAGGCAACCATTTTTCTTCCGTTTGGTGCCCAAGGATTAGGAGACATTAATAAAGCTTTTACATAGCCTTCTCCTCTTCTTTCAATGACTTTGGTTAACTCAGGAGCGTAATAACCTCCTTCTCCTAATAACGTATGACAACCCATACAGTTGTTAGATTCCCATAAGTGTTTCCCACGAACCACTTGTTCGGTAATATCTTTGTAATTACTTTGGTCTTGTGCCTCACTTAATGAATACACTGTTAATCCTATAAAAATCAAGAATGTAACCAATGTACCACCTAAGAAAAAAGCACGTGCTTGTTTTTTTGATAGCATAGTTGTAAAGTTTTTAATTAAATAAGACCTTTTTATCTTTTATTGAAGCAAAGGTACAATGCCCCTAGTCTTTATTTTATGACTTTTATCATAAAAAAAGCTCATACTTAATTGAATAAACTACAGTTTATCTATGTTTTTGTTGATTATTGTTTGAATTTCATTCTTATTGGAAGCTTCTTTTGAAATCAAATCATACCGTATGGTACCACAAAGATTTGCAAGGGATTGAGACAATTCATCCGACTCAAATGGACTAATAATAGCATCTTTTGAAGAGTCTTTAATGTTATTTAAAAAATTGGAATATTCCTTTAATACTTCCGGACTTGCAATAGTTGAAATTTTATGAGTAAGAAACTCTAGAGTAATAAGGTCTTCTTTTGTAATTTTTCTTTTGCCCACTATTTCTTCAATAAAATCAATCAATTCAAAATACAGATTAGATTTTAAATCAAAAATTTTAACGCGTTGTTCTTTTTCAAGCTCTACCTCGCTTTGTTTATTTAAAAGAGCGGCTGTAATCGCAATGGTAGCAATGGTTCCCAAAATGATAAGCACTATTTCTTGTAAAAAGGGAATGTCTTGGGTGCTGTTATAAGCTAATTTTAAAAAGATATACCCAATTAAAAAAGTAAAGAGGGAAACTAACAAATATTTGGTGCTTTTATTCATAACTTAACAAGATGATTCTTTATAGAAACAAATATAATACTATTTCTATGTACTCTCTCGAAACTATTGTTGTATTAAATAGATTAGAAGAACTATCACACTTTAGGAGAGAATAATAAAGTTGTTCCGGTATAAATTTTAAATTTGTTGCCTAGATAGAAAAAAGCAATTTAAAATATCGATAAAACAATTATTTTATTTCCGTTAAACTCAAAAGTGTCATTTTTAGACTTTTCTAATAGAACTTTTCCTATTGGCAATTGCATAGACACAACATAATACAGCTT
>JALWYP010000408.1 GCA_026992695.1 Flavobacteriaceae bacterium | reverse complement strand
CATTATAATATTGAAATCCTACAGCGAGAATATGAATTATTAGAAAACTTTCTTCCGTTTTCCAATTGGGCAGGTAGGTTTCCATTTCCAAAAAATGAAAAAGAAATCATTGAATTAGAAAAGAGTACTAAAAGAAAAGGTTCGATAGGTCTTAGTTATAAATCAGATGTACAAGAATTTATTGATAGACAGATTTTGTCAATGAAAGAATAAGGTATTACAACAATGTAGCCTTAATTTAATGCGGCTGAATGATTAAATTAACATTCAACTAAACAGTAATATTAAACATCTTAAAACAAAAAAACATGAGCATAAATTTAAACACAGTTTATTGTCCTGTTTGCAAAAAACAGCAACCCAAAATACGAAAACCAAAAGGTTGGAAAGAAATTTTATGGGGAGGTTACACCTGCGAGAATTGTGGCTGTAAAATGGATAAATACGGCAAAGAAAGAAAGTAATACCTATTCTTAATATAAAATAGTCCAAAACTATTTTATATTTTAGAATGGTTACTACCGTTACAGAATGAAAATGGTTCAATGAGAGAACTTGAAATTGAACTATATTGAATTCGTATTCGGTATAATATAAAAAAACCGCTTAAAAAAAGATGATTTTTAAGCGGTGATAATTGCAAAAAAATTAGTTAAGTAATTCTTTCTCTATAATTTGTTTTAATGCATCTTTGGGTAAAGCTCCGGGTTGCATCATAGGTTGTTTGCTGTCCTTCGGGATAAAAAGAATACTAGGTATCGATCTTATCTGAAACACAGCAGCTAATTCGCGCTCCACTTCAGTATCTACCTTATAAATAATTAGGTTTTCTTTATAATCGTTAGACAATTCTTCAAGAATAGGAGCAACCATTTTACAAGGTCCGCACCAGTCGGCATAAAAATCGATGATAGCCGGTTTGTCCCCTTTGTATTTCCATTCTTTCTCGGTTGTATAATCAAAAATTTCTTTTTTGAATTTATCTGCTGTTAATTTTACTGTTGGCATAACTATATATTTAAAATTTATGCAAAGATACGGTTTCAATAAAGAGACTTCAGTAACAATTGTAACGTATGATTCTGTGTAAGAATTTAAAAATTTCTATCTCAACTTTACCTATATTTGTAACCATTATAAAAAATTATGATTTCAGTACAACAAGCAATAAATTTGGTTGAAGAACATACCCGGGACACACACAAAACCATTTGGGTTAAAACACAAGATGCACTTGATTTTGTGTTGGCAGAAGATGTGTTATCAACCATTACTATGCCGCCGTTTCGGCAATCGGCAATGGATGGGTATGCACTTCATTTACATCAAAATAACACTTATAAAGTTATTGGTGAAATTCAAGCGGGAGATGATTTTCAACCTACATTACAACAGGGAGAAGCCGTGCGAATTTTTACAGGAGCACCCGTTCCCCAAACTGCAAATGCAGTTATTATGCAAGAAAAAACGTTGGTAAATGATACCTTGTTAACCGTAACGGATAATCCTGCCATCAACACCAATATAAGACCCCAAGGCGAACAAATTAAACAGGGTGATCTTGCATTACAAAAAGGAGTTAAACTTACTCCTGCGGCAGTTGGTTTCATGGCTTCTTTGGGCATTACAAAGGTTGCTGTGTATAAAAAACCAAAAGTTGCGGTAGTAACCACAGGTAACGAATTAATTCCTCCGGGAACACCGCTTACTTACGGAAAAATTTACGAAAGCAACGGAACGATGCTTGTAAGTGCTTTACATAAAACAGGATTTAACGACGTACAAACATTTAAATTAGCCGATGATTATTTACAAACGGTTGCTTTAATAAAAGAGCTTTCTTTACAGTTTGATGTAATTTTATTATCGGGAGGAATTTCGGTAGGAGATTACGATTTTGTAGGCAAGGCTATGAACGAATTACAAGTGCAACAAGTTTTTTATAAAGTGAAACAAAAACCGGGCAAGCCATTGTATTTCGGAAAAAAAGACCAAACCTATTTTTTTGGTTTACCGGGAAATCCCGCTTCTACCTTATCTTGTTTTTACAGCTATGTAATACCGGCTTTAGAACGGTTTCAAGGAAATAAAAATGGCAGGTTGTTAAAAATTGAAGCCCAAGCAACTAATGATTTTGTTAAAAAAGGAAGCAGAGCACAGTTTTTAAAAGCAAGTTATAAAAATGGAGAGGTAACAATACTTGAAGGACAAGCATCCTCAATGTTACATACTTTTGCGTTGGCAAACGCCCTTGTTTTTATTCCGGAAGAACAAACAACCATTACAAAAAAACAAATGGTAAAAGTGATTTGTTTACCGGTTTAAAAAAGAAGTTAACTTTACAGTTGTAATGTTTTATTTATGGAAAACATCTGGTATTTCGTTGCATTACTTCCGGTAGTGTCTTTTTTGTATTCTGCCGTGGGACACGGAGGTGCCAGCGGTTATTTGGCATTAATGGCATTGTTTGCTTTTCCACCGGATATAATGAAGCCAACAGCTTTGTTGCTAAATATATTTGTTGCCGGTATTTCATTTTACTTTTATTATAAAGCCGGGTTTTTTAGAAAAAAATTATTTCTCTATTTTGCACTATCATCCATTCCGTTGGCATACATAGGAGGCACTATAAACATAAATGCCACACTCTATAAAAAAATTCTTGCGGTACTTTTACTCTTTGCAATTTTAAAAATGTTAGACGTCTTCGGAAAAGATTTGCAAAAAAATAGAGAGATACAACTATTGCCCGGATTGCTCATTGGTGGTGCAATTGGTTTTTTTTCCGGTTTAATAGGTATAGGAGGAGGAATCTTATTAACACCCGTAATTTTGTTGCTTCATTGGGGAAATATGAAACAAGCCGCAGCAGTTTCGGCGTTGTTTATTTGGGTAAATTCAATTGCCGGAATGGCAGGGCAAATTAATCGAGGAGTTACGTTAAATTCAGATATGTTTTATTGGGTACTAGTAGCGGTTTTGGGAGGAGTTGCAGGAGGCTTTTACGGAAGCAAAAAAGGAAGTAATAAAACCCTGCGCTATGTTTTGGCTTTTGTATTAATTATAGCTTGCGTAAAATTGGTATTTGTTTAATAAGAAAAATAGATTTTGAAACTAACAGGAAATTTAAAAATGCAAAAAGAAAATCCAATTACGGCAATAATATTAGCCGGAGGAAAAAGTTCTAGAATGGGACAAGATAAAGGGTTTTTAATGTTTCAAAACAAAACCTTTATAAAACACACTATAGATGCTGTTACGCCAATAACAGAAACTATTATTATTGCTTCCAACAAAAAAGAATACGACGTATTCGGCTATCAAAGGGTAAATGATGTAATTGAGGATGCAGGACCGCTTTCCGGTATAGTTTCAGGATTAAAGGCATCTCAAACTCGATATAATTTAGTGGTAACCTGCGATGTGCCGTTACTAACAACCGAAGTTTTGATGTTGTTGGTAAAAAATATTTCTGCTGAAGATAAGATAATTCAATTAAAAACAAAAACCCATCAAATGCCTTTATTGGCGTTATATCCTGCTTCTTGTCTTCCGGTATTAGAAAAGAGTTTGTTATCAGGAAACCGAAAAGTTAAAATAGCGTTACAAAATTGCAAAGTACAAAGCGTTGTAGTAGATTCGTGTTTGGAAAAAAATATTGAGAATATAAATACACAAAAACAATTTAAACAACTAAATGAAAATTCCCGTTAAATATTATGGACTAATTGCCGAAGCGGTAAATAAAAACGATGATTTAATTAGTTTTTCAGGTACATCGGTTGAAGATTTATTAGAGGTATTATTTAAGAAATATCCGGTACTAAAAACTAAAGATTTTCAAGTAGCACAGCACAATCACCTCCTTTCTAAAAATGAAACTCTCGACGAAACCGAACTCGCTTTACTTCCACCCTTTGCAGGAGGATAACTCATGAGCCGCTATTTACGACATATTATATTAGAAAACATCGGAGAATCCGGTCAGAAAAAATTGTCTAAAGCAAAAGTAGTTGTTATTGGTGCAGGAGGTTTGGGATGTCCCGTGTTACAATACCTTACTGCTGCAGGAGTGGGAACCATAGGAATTGTA
>JALWYP010000407.1 GCA_026992695.1 Flavobacteriaceae bacterium | reverse complement strand
GCACGATATATCCTTCACCTGGAGTAATGGCTCCCGTATAGGCATTCCAGTTATCATAATTATCATCGGCAAAGTTTTCGGCAGCGGGGAATGCAGCGGCAACAGCGGGATTGGGAACAAAATTCTCAGTTGTATGATTTAGCACCAAGAAAGCCGAGTTAAACACCCCGTTACGGGTTTCGGCAGTCATCGGGCTTCCCATAACCATAAAGTCGCGAGAGGCGAGATTAGGAGTAGTAAGTTTTACATTAATGGTTCCGTTGTTGGTTACCAAAGCAGCAGGATTAACTTGCACCACGCTACCTTGATGATCCACAATTAGGCTTCCGTTTACGGTGATATCGCCATCGATGTTTAAGAAGTTTCCGGCAGTAACCGTTACGGTATTGCCTGAATTTATAGATAATACACAGGCATTTAAGTCGCCATTTATTGCTGTATTATAATTTCCATTAATTATAACAGCATTGGTAGTATCCGGCACTCCAGCAGGAGACCAAGTTGTTCCATCCCAAGTTTTAGTTCCTCCTGGACAAGAAACAAAAGCTCCAAGCGGGCCAAAATAATAAGTTCCGTTTAAACCTGTAAAAGAGGCGGTTAAGGTTACATTAGTGCCAAAAGCACCAATGGTAGGAGTAATGGTTTCGGCAATGCTTCCACCATCTTCTCTTCCAATAACGATTTGATTTCTATTTAATCCGGTGGCTGCTTCCCAACCGGCAATTTCTGCTTCGGTAAAATAGAAAACAACCGATGTGCTTTCGGGAGAAAAAGTATTAGTATGCGAAATTGTAAAGGTTTTATCGGTTACATGGTTTGGTAATGTACTACCATTATAGGCTTGTGCACTTGTTCCTGCTCGTGAAACCGAAACGGTAACACAACCGTAATCGTCTGCATTGTTATTGGTAATGTCTGCCATCAAATCTCCTGTAGCGGTATCGGAAGTATAAATGGTTCCAGAAGTTGGAATAATTTGAGTATCTTCAGTTGTACCTGTATTTACAGCAGTTTGAATACCGGTTACTAATGTTGCTGTTATGGTAACAGTGTCAAGACCCAATAGAAATTCATCTGTAACGTTATGGTGTCTTACAACAAAGTATCCGGTTTGTCCGGCAAGCCCTAAGGCGTATAAATCATGACTTCTTAGTTCGGTACCGTTTGCCGGAATTTGTCTGTTATTTTCTAAAACGGTTCCGTTTAAAATATTAGTTTCCGTAGAAATATCGGTAGTAAAATAAACTGAGTAATGTTCTTTATAAAAAGTATTGTTGTCTGCAGAGCCTATTATGTATGATACAGTGGCAGCATTACTATTTGCAGGTATGGTAAATTGTGGGCTCATTAAATAATTATTTGGGCTTAAAGGACCTGCGGTGCTATTCCATGATTCGCTTGCTGCCCAATTTCCGGTGTATTGGTGAGGGGTCCATCCTTGATCGGGATAGATTCCCCAATTGTATCCATCTCCATCTGCATCAAGAGCTACCCATCCTGTGGCATCTTCAAAATCTTCAAATAATAAGGTTACATTTTGTGTAGCAACGGGGATAGTATCATCGTCGTTTATAGTTAAAGTAAATGTGTCTTTATTGGAATCTGCAGTAGCATCTCCACCATTTGCATTTACGGTAAAATCTACTACCACAGTTTCGTCCCCTTCAACAAAACCATCATGATATACTCTAAGAATCATATTTTGTGAAGCTGTAGAGCCTGTGGGAAATGTAACGCTAGGTGTTAATAAATCAAAATCTAAACCTGTGGTGGCTGTACTGGCACCATTTATTACAAAAGTTACATCTGCATTAGCAGAGGGAGCTTGGGCAATTGTTAAAGGAACTGTAACATCTGTAAAATTACAATCTGTATTTTCGGGTTGACTACCAACTGTAGTACTGTAAGCAATAATAGGTGTAGATGCCACAACGATACCAGTAACTATAAGTGAATAATTTTGCGAACCACCGCTAAGAGTTCCTTTGTGGGTAACGGTTAGCGTGTAAGTACCTGAAGCCCCTGCAATATCTATTCTTTCGTAAGGGTCAACAAGATTGTCTCCGGTTCCGTTGGTTGTTACACCGGTTAATCTCCAAGGTGTGTAAACGGTACCGTTATCCAGTCGAATATCTAAATCATTAACTAGAGCAGGAGTATTGCTATTCGTTCCGTTGTTAAGAGTACCGGCAGGATCGGTCCAAGAGATAGACGCCATTAATGGGTCAATACCGTTGGATTGTACAGTAATTGAATAGGTTTGTCCTTGATTCAAAGTGAGTTCGCTAACAATAGCACTTCCTGAGGTAGCAGCAGCAGTTGTTAATGTTTCGGCTGCTTTTTTAGCGTTTAAAAGACCCCATCCAGTTTGTGCATCGGGTCCGGCAGGAGCAACATCATCAGCAGTATGTAATGCTAATCCTTTTAAAGTAGCCGCTCTCATAAAGCTTCCGTTTAGGTTGTTATAATGCTCTTGAAGTAACAAAAGAGTTCCTGTTACATTTGGAGATGCCATAGAAGTTCCGGTAAGAGATCCATAGGCATTGTCAGCAGTTTCCAGACATGAATATAAACTAGTTCCGTTACCCATGATATCAGGTTTGATTCGGTAATCGTCTGTAGGACCTTCACTACTACTTGAATTTCTTGAAACGGAATTTAGGGTTCCATCTCCATTAATTGTTGCGTCTAGTCCGTTTGCAACAACCATATTGTTTTTTGCTGTTGCGTGCCCACTTAACTTATCATAAGTTGTTTGTCCGTCTAAAGGTGCTGCGTTGGAAGTGTTATCGTCTCCATCATTTCCTGCGGCTACGACCATTAGGTAATAAGGAGAGTTGTACATTAAATTATCCCAGTCAACGGCATCTTGTCCATATTGGCCAAACCAATCATCTGGAATTCCTGAAGCAATATAACCATAAGAATGATTAGAAAGCATCATCCCAGCAGCGGCAGCTGTTGTAGCTTCTGCTAAATCATTATTCCAATCGTAGGTTAAACCATTTGCTTTCCAAGCCATTCCTTTAGCGGCAGCTTGAAAACCAGAAGCTAAGATGGTTCCGGTAACGTGTTGCGAGTGAAAACTATTGGCATTAATTCCTACACCATCATTTATTTGGGCACGATTGGTTCCTCCTGCTCCATCAAATTCTTGGTGAGTTTCTAGTATACCTCCACCATCCCAAACATAGGCTGTTATATTATCACCGTCAAGGTTTAGTCCTAAACCTCCTCCTGAGTTTAGATAGTTGGCACGTGTAGAAATAGCTGCATTTGCATTATCTAATGTGTAATAAATAGGGACTCCATCTTCTGAAATATATTGAAGTTCATCAAAGGTGCCATTCTCATTATATTTTTTTAATGGAATGTTATTCTTTGAGGCAAACTCTTCGGCTGTCTTTTTTTGTTGAATGTATCGTTGAGAAAACTCAATATAAAGCTGCGCTAGTTTTTCTTGATTATAAGAATCTTTAATCGAGTCTATTTGTTTTGAATACACTCCAAAATCATTTGTAGTGTTTTGTGTATTAAAACTTTTTTGTTTTTGAATGGGCTTTCTGCCATTTTGGGCATAAATGGAGGTGCCAATAAATAATAAAAAGCTTATTATAAGTAATGCGATCTTTTTTTGAGGGTATAAATTAATCATTACTAAAGTTTTTTGGGAAATTTAGTTTACAAAACTAACATTTTATCGATAAAAAACAACATTTTATCGATTTTTTAAATTATCCCTTGTTGAATCGCATATTTCACCAATCCGGCTGTATTTTTTGCATTCGTTTTTCTGAGAATGTTTTTTCGGTGAGTTTCTATGGTATAGTGACTTAGAAATAGTTTTTCAGCAATTTGTTGAGTAGTTAATTCGTTGGCAATAAGTTTTAAGATTTCTATTTCTCTTTTACTGAGTTTAACTTGTGATTTTTTTATGTTTTTAGGTGAAAACATGCTTTTCATAAATTCTTCTTTAATTTCTTTAGAAAAATACTTTCCCCCCTTTAAAATTTCTTCGATAGCTAATAAGAGTTCATTACTACTGGTGTTTTTTAATAAGTAACCGTCAACATCGTTATTGATAAGTTTTGCTATCAAG
>JALWYP010000406.1:3805-4112 GCA_026992695.1 Flavobacteriaceae bacterium | reverse complement strand
ACCCAAAGGGGTCATTAAAGCAAATAATAACATAAAAAATAAGATGGTACTTTGTTTGTATTTGGCTTTAAAGAAGAACAAACTTAATATTATGGTAACCGGAATTTTGTGAATAATTACCGCCTGTAAAATATGATTGTTTTGATGTATAGGAAATCCTTCAACTAAAGCGTGAATAGACAAGCTAACAAACAAGAGCCACGGAAATGTTTCTTTAGATCCGTGAAGATGCACATGACCGTGTTCGGCTCCTTTCGAAAAAAATTCTAAAATTATTTGAAGCAAAACACCACACATTATAAAAATC
>JALWYP010000406.1:0-3795 GCA_026992695.1 Flavobacteriaceae bacterium | reverse complement strand
AGTATATACTTCGGGTAATAATTCAAAAACCGTTACCGAAAGTAAAAAAGAACCGCTAAAAGCCATAAAAACCGAAAGCCATTGGTTGCTTTTGTTTTTTGAAATGTATAAAGCAATTCCGTAGCCAAAAAACACCGATATAAATAAAAAGAGGTAATGCATTATTTAAATAGTAAAATTAAACGTTTTGAAGTGTTAGCATCATACTTTGTAAGATTATAATCGCCAAAATAATGCAATAACGAACAGTTAGACTCTTTAAAATAGGCTTTAAAATGGGTTAGTGTTAGGGCTCTTACTCTTTCTGTAAAGGTAAATGTTTCGCCGTTGTCGGTAAATGTTATGTCTTTGCAAATAAAATTATCTTTTACATATCGTTTTAAATAAAAAGTAATACCGTTTATAATTTTAGTTTCTTCCGGAACCAAATTATTTATCACGTATTCGGTATTCAAAAAATCAATTACACCAACACCGTTGGGTTTTAAGCTGTTTTTAATAGAACGAATGGTTGCTCTATTTTCTTCTTCAGTTTCAAAATAACCAAAACTGGTAAAGAGATTAAAAACGGCATCAAATTTTTTATTGTAAAAATTCCGCATATCGTGAACTTCAAAATGAAGAGAATGATTTTTGTACCGGTTTGCAGAAGCAATGCTCTCGGGAGATAAATCGATTCCGGTAACTTGGTATCCCAATTTGTTTAAATAAATAGAATGTCTTCCTTTTCCGCAAGCCAAATCCAGTATCGAAGCACCTTGTGGCAATTTTAAATAAGATGTGAGATTGTTCATAAACCTCGCCGCTTCATCATAATTGCGATGTTTGTATAAAATATGATAGTATGAAGTATTAAACCAAGAAGCAAACCACGTAGTTTTTTCTTTTTGCATTGTTGTTGTTTTGTGCCACTAAATTAGTGTATTTTTGCCTGAACGAAAGTAACAGATGGCGAAAAATTTTAAAATGGTAGCTAAAACCCTCTACGGGTTTGAAGATTTATTAGCAGACGAATTACGTAAGTTAGGTGCTTCTGGAGTAGAAAAGGGAGTTAGAAATGTAGTTTTTTACGGCGATACCGGTTTTATGTACAAAGCAAATTTGTGCTGCCGAACTGCCATAAAAATTTTAAAGCCCATTACTGCTTTTAATGTTTTTAACGAAAAAGATTTGTACCAACAAGTGTATGATTTTCCTTGGGAAAATTATATGGACTCAACCGGAAGTTTGGCTATTGATGCTACGGTTTTCTCAAAACAGTTTACGCATTCAAAATACGTGGCGTTAAAAACAAAAGATGCTATTGTAGATAGGTTTAGAGATAAAACCGGAACACGACCTAATGTAGATTTAGACCACCCAACATTACGGATTAATATTCATATAGACCGCAATATTTGTACCGTTTCTTTAGACAGTTCGGGGCAATCGTTACACAAAAGAGGTTATAAAACAGCCACCACCTTAGCACCTATTAATGAAGTGTTAGCAGCAGGCTTGGTACTGCTTTCGGGATGGAATGGACAATGCGATTTTTTAGACCCTATGTGTGGAAGCGGTACTATTTTAACCGAAGCCGCAATGATTGCCTGTAACATACCACCCAATTTAAACAGAGCGGAATTTGGTTTTGAAAATTGGCAAGATTTTGATGTAGATTTATACGAGGTAATTGAAAATGCTGCATTAAAGAAAATACGCGATTTTAATTATACCATTTATGGTTACGATATAGATGAAATAGCTTTAAAAAAAGCAAAGGAAAATATTAATAATGCAAGTCTTGATGAATTTATTGAGCTAAAAAAACAAGATTTTTTTAGTTCTTCTAAAGGCGAAATAATTACCAACGATTTTTTAGAAAAACCACTTCATTTACTTTTTAATCCGCCCTACGATGAAAGATTACGAGTAAGTATCGAAGAATTTTACGCATCTATCGGTACTACATTAAAACATAACTATCCTGCAAGTCAAGCCTGGTTTATTACCGGAAACCTAGAGGCTTTAAAATATGTTGGATTACGTCCGTCTCGAAAAATTAAACTCTTTAACGGAAAATTAGAAAGTAGATTGGTTCGGTATGACATGTATGCCGGAAGCAAAAAAGCAAAAAAACGAACGGAATAATACCTTTGGTATAAGTATAATAATCCGCTCGTTTTATTTAAAATTGAAAAAAGGTATTACTTTAAATAACTATTTAACATCCACATTGTTTTTTCGGTTTGTACAATGTAGTCGCTCATTAAACTAACAGTACCTTCATCATTTGCGTCGGCTGCAATTGCTAGTATTTCTCGTTCTTTATTGATTAAAGCAAAAAAATTCTGAAGTGTAATTTTAACACCATCTACACCGTTTGAAATCCCTTTGGCTTCAGTAATTTCAGTTGTTTTTAAATAATCGCTAAAGGTGTGTAAGGGTTCACCTTCTAAAGTTAATATTCGCTCTGCAATTTCGTCCACTTTAATAACAGCGTCGTTGTAGAGTTCTTCAAATTTTAAATGAAGCTCAAAAAACTCTTTACCTTTAATATTCCAGTGAAAACCTCTAAGGTTTTGATAAAATAGTTGGTAGTTTGCAAGTAAATCGTTTAGTTTATCTGCTAAAATTTCTGCTTTTAGCGTATCTATTCCTATTAAATTTTTCATAATTCGTATGTTTTTTATTTGTATTACAAAGATAACTAATAATTGTTCTGTGTTTTCATAAACCAAGTCGATTGTTGTTATATTAAAATAAACAATATCTATTACAAAAAATATTCTTTTCTTTGCCTTCAATTTTGGTTTAATATTTGCAGAAGATTCTAAAAAAAATAAATGATTCGAGAAATACTTGTTATTGGTTTTTGTTTTCTTTCCTATCTTGGGTATTCTCAAATAGAAAATAAAAACAAATTCCTTCTTTTTCAGAAAATTGAAAAATTAGACACTTCTTCTGCCGGATTAGATTTTCAATTTAAAAAACAAGTAGGGCTTACCACGCCAAAAGAAATAAATTATAAAACCGATTTTAGCAATTTAGGTAAAGAAGAAGAAACCTTTAAAATCACTACAGACGATGGGTTTGTTAGTACAAAGACCGACATGCAACCAAGAGGGTTTAAAAAAGACAAAGAAATCAAACCCGAATACAGAAATAACCAATATCTTGGCGATTTTAAAACATCATCTAAGTTTGCAACCATACAGTATCGCGATCACGAATATGTAGATGGCGATCGGGTTCGTATTTTTATTAATGAAGATGTGGTAAAATCTAATGTCTACCTGCAAGGAGGTTATAGCGGTTTTACTTTTCCGTTGCAAGATGGATTTAATAAAATAGATTTTCAAGCGCTAAATCAAGGAGATTCTGGTCCTAATACTGCCGAATTATTAGTCACCGATGAAAACGGAAAGGTTTTGTTTCACAGCCAATGGAACCTAGCTACGGGTTATACAGCTACTATTATTGTTGTTAAAGAATAATTTTTACTTAATTTTTTAATAGTCTGGTAGGGTAAATATTTTTTATCTTGTTTACTAAGTAACTATTGCTAATATAATTGTTCAAAAAATGAAAAATACCATTTTAATTTTTAGTTTATTTCTATTTATCACAACCTGTGCTCAATCAGATGGTTATGAGCGTTTACTTTATCTCAAAGATTTTCAAAAACAAATTTTAAATATTCCATTGGATTTGCATTTTCTTTATTTAATTTTGCAAATCATTCTCTTACTTTTTTAAATTTTTCATTTTCTTTAAATTCTTGATTTTTTAAGACCTCTTGAATCATATCTCAAG
>JALWYP010000405.1 GCA_026992695.1 Flavobacteriaceae bacterium | reverse complement strand
TTTTTCGCAAACCAAAAGAATTGAAATCGAAGGTTTTACCTTAGTTCCAAAAGATCAAAACCCTATTGGTATTACCGTTTTTAATAATAACTCGCAAAAAGGAACTATTACAAATTATTTGGGACAATTTTTTTTAAAAGTTGCTAAAAACGATACGTTGCTTATTTCTGCCATACAATACAAAAGCTTTAAAACGGTTGTAACCCAAACAATGATTGATGATAAAAAAATAGTTATTGAAATGAAACCCTATATTAACGAATTGGGCGAAGTGGTTATTTACAAAAAGGATTTTAGTAAAGGTTGGGATTTATCGTACGAAGCATTAGAGTATAAATATAATTTTAGAAACGATAGATTTTCAAGAATCGAAGGAAATGTAGCTGCCGAAGCACTTGGGTCACAAGGTCTGCAAAACGGTTTAAACATTGCAGGTCTCGTAGCATTGGCAGCAAGAGCCGTGTTTAAAAAGAAGAGTACACCTTTTAAACCTAAAAAAGAATACCTGCAAGCGGTACTTGTTTTAAGTGAGAAATTCGATACAGATTTTTACATACAGACCTTTGGCATTCCAAAACAATCGGTGCAAGATTTCATCTACTATTTGGGTGAAATAGGAATCCCTGAAACACTCCTTAAACCCGAAAACGAATTAGAATTAATAAATTACATACAACAAAAGGCAAAAAAGTACAAACAGCTACAAAAAACAACGGAAAAGGAATAATTTTTGTTACATTACACCGTATTTTAGCTACTTTAAACAAATGAAACTTTTTAAAATCTTGTTTATTTCTTTTCTGCTACTTCCGTTAACTGCTGGAAAAGCCCATAAATTTTACGTGAGTACCACACAGGTTGAATATGTAAAAGAAGAACAATCGCTTCAAATTATTACCAAAGTATTTATAGACGATATTGAAGCGGTATTGCGCAAACGGTATAACAAACCCGAAATGGAATTAGCCTCTAAAAAAGAAACCGATGAAGATGCCCGATTAATAAAACAATACATACTTAAAAAACTAAAAATTAAAGTAAACGGAAAACCCGTAACACTACATTATTTAGGAAAAGAATACGATATCGATATTCTTCATGCGTATCTTGAAGTTACCAATGTTTCAATCCTTAAAACCATCGAAATTGAAAATACGATGCTCACCGAAGAATTTCCGGAGCAACAAAATATCATTCATTTTAAATACAACAAAACCCGCGAGAGTCTTATACTCACCAAAGATAATCCTAAAGGATTGTTAAAATTTGATTCGGTTTCCAATTAAAAAATTACTTTAGAGGCTTGAAAAATTTCCTTATTATGAATACTAAAACATATCTTTTTATACTTTCGATATTTTTAATTTTTACTACTGCATTTTCGCAAGATAAGACTGAAAATTCCAAAAAAGAAAGTGGTCATTACAACAACAACCGTTTTAAACAATTATACGAAGAATTTTCTACACCAAATGTGTATCGCTCGGCTAGTGGAGCACCCGGACCTAACTATTACCAACAACAAGCCGATTATAAAATGGATATTGAGTTGGACGATGCCAATAAAAAACTCTTTGGTTTTGAAACCATTACCTACACCAATCATTCGCCCGATAAATTAGAATACCTTTGGGTGCAATTAGACCAAAATGTACGTGCTCGCGACAGCAAAACACCTTTAATTGAAGGGAGTGATGCCAATCCTGCAGAAATGGCGGGAAGTTTTGTAAATAAATATATGGGCAAAGGATTTGACGGCGGGTTTAAAATTGAAGCCGTAAAAGATGAAAAAGGAAATCCGTTACCCTACACCATAAACCGAACGATGATGCGAGTAGATATGCCTAAAATACTTAATCCGGGCGAAAAATTCACCTTTTCAATAAAATGGTGGTACAATATTAATAATCACGTAACCGATAGAGCCAGAAGTGGTTATGAAGAATTTGAAGATGGTAACAGAGCCTACGTAATCGCTCAATTTTATCCACGAATGGCGGTATATAATGATGTAGAAGGTTGGCAAAACAGTCAGTTCTGGGGAAGAGATGAGTTTGCGCTACCTTTCGGAAATTTTGAAGTAAACATTACCGTTCCGGCAGACCATATTTTAGACGGAACCGGAAAATTACAAAACCGCAAAGAAGTTTTTAGTAAAGAAATGCTTAAGCGTTATCAAAAAGCGCAAAACGAATACAAAGAACCTGTTTTAATTGTTACCCAAGAAGAAGCCGAAGCTGCATCGAAAGGCTTTGCGACAAAGAAAAAAACCTGGCGTTTTAAAGCGACCAATGTAAGAGATTATGCCTTCGCTTCTTCACGCCGATTTATTTGGGATATGATGGCAGTTAAAACCGGTAAAAAGAAAACCATGGCGGTTTCACTATATCCGCCGGAAGGTAACCCGCTATGGGGCGATTGGTCTACCAAAGTGGTTGCGAGTACATTAGAGTCGTATTCAAGAATGACTTTTGATTATCCCTACCCAAAAGCAATCTCTGTACACGCAAAAAACCAAGGAATGGAGTATCCTATGATTTGTTGGAATTATGGTCGCCCTGATAAAGACGGTACCTATAGCGAACGAACAAAATACGGAATGTTTGGTGTAATTATTCACGAAATAGGACACAATTACTTCCCAATGATTGTAAACAGCGACGAACGACAATGGACGTGGATGGATGAAGGAATAAATACCTTTGTACAATACGTAGCCGAACAAGATTTTGGCGAGCGATATCCCGAAGCAATTGCACCTAATAAAAAATTTCCTTCAAGAAGAGCCATTCCTAAAAATATTGTGAGCTATATGGCAGGAAACCAAGACCGGTTAGCACCCATCATGTCTAAAGGTTTAAATGTCTATAATTTTGGCGCAAACGGTTACTCAAAACCCGCAACAGGACTTAATATATTGCGAAATACCATTATGGGAAAACAATTGTTTGATTACGCTTTTAAAACCTATGCCCACCGTTGGATGTTTAAACATCCTACTCCTGAAGATTTCTTTAGAACGATGGAAGATGCCTCTGCCGTAGATTTAGATTGGTTTTGGAGAGAATGGTTTTACACAACCGATTATGTAGATATAGGAATAAAAGAGGTAAAAAAATATTACGTAACCTCAAAAATGAATAGTGAAGTGAGACAAATGATGAAAATGAGAGGGATTAAAGAAAGTGACCTCCCTCCACTGGTGTATCTTGTAGAAGAAGGAAGTGAAGATTTTGATGAAAGCATGAAAAATGAAACACTGGATGATGTTAGCACGCTTACCGAATACATAATGGATAATTTTACGCCCGAAGAACGTAAAGGATTAACAAAACCCAACTATTTTTACGAGATAACTTTTGAAAAACCTGGCGGAATCCCTATGCCTATAATTGTAGAATACACCTACAAAGACGGAAGTAGTAAACGAGTAAAATACCCACCTCAAATTTGGAGAAAAAATGATGCAGAAGTAGGAAAAGTAGTAGCCTCTGAAAAAGAAATTGTTAAGATTAAAGTTGATCCGGACGAAGAAACGGCAGATATTGACGTGTCTAACAACAGCTGGCCCAAACGCAAAAAATTAGGTGATTTTAAAAAGTTTAAAAAGAAAATGGGTAATTAGTGAAAAGAGGAAAATAGTAAACCAAATACTGATTTTTATTTGATACGATGTTTTAGAGGTTTCGGTATCGAGATATTAAGTACCTCCAAATACTTTTTTCTTTATTCCATCCCATCTAAGTTTTCTAATAAATTTTCCTTGCTCGTTAGTAACTAAATAGGAAACCCCATTTTTTTTTGCGTTTAAAAATCCGATTAAGGTATAAATAAAAAACAAAACACTTTTCTTTTTAAAAGCCAGTTTTGCAGCAGCAATAACAGTTATTAAAAACCCGTATCGCAAGGCATAAAACGCTTCGCCTTGTTTGTACTTGGCAGACTTGTCATACTTTGCTCCGGTAGGCTTTAAATGTTTAACATGCAGGCTGGTATCTACACAAATATCCCAGCCATAATATTTAGCTAAAAGCTCATCTACGGTATCCCAGCCCATTGCGTTTTTTAATCCGCCAATATCTTTAAAACAATTTTTGCTGTATAACTTTACGCCTC
>JALWYP010000404.1 GCA_026992695.1 Flavobacteriaceae bacterium | reverse complement strand
CCATTACAACTTTATTTTCAAAACCGATTGAAGGAAAGTTACCGTTTATTTCATTTAACGGTAAAATAAAAGAAGCCACCGGAAATGGTGCTTGCAATGGTTTTGGCGGGAAGTACACATTAATAGGAGACAAGCTACAATTTGGTGTTTTTAGAGCTACCGAAATGTATTGCGACGAACCCGTTATGGTAACCGAAAGAGCTTTTTTTAAAGCCTTGTCTGAAACTCAAAAATTTGATATTAAAAATAACATTCTTACATTATATAATATTGAAGGTATCGCAGTGCTTCAAGCAAAAAAAGAACAATAATAATGACAAAAATTAAAGAAATACAAGAAGAAATTATCGATGAATTTTTGATGTTTGACGACTGGATGCAGAAGTACGAATATATGATTGATTTAGGGAAATCGCTTCCGCAAATAGAAGAAGCAAAAAAAACAGACGACAGACTCATTAAAGGTTGCCAAAGTAAAGTGTGGTTAGATGCCGAATATAAAGACAAAAAAGTAGTTTACACCGCAGATAGTGATGCCATTATTACAAAAGGAATTATTGCTATTTTGCTACGTGTTTTTTCAAACCAAACACCACAGGCAATTTTAGAAGCCAATACCGATTTTATAGATAAAATAGGGTTAAAAGAGCATCTTTCTCCTACACGTGCCAACGGATTGGTCTCGATGATAAAACAAATTAAATTGTACGCACTGGCGTTTCAATCAAAAAATTAATACTTTTCAGGTATGAGCGAAGCAAAAATTAACACACAAGAACTGGGCGAAAAAATTGTTCGCGTTATAAAAACTATTTACGACCCCGAAATTCCGGTCGATATTTATGAATTGGGACTTATTTACGATGTATTTGTAAACGAAGATTACGAAGTAAAAATACTTATGACGCTTACCACCCCCAATTGTCCGGTAGCCGAAAGTTTACCCCAAGAGGTAGAAGACAAAGTAAAATCGATAGCTATAGTTAAAGATGCCGAGGTCGAAATTACCTTCGACCCACCTTGGTCGCAAGACTTAATGAGCGAAGAAGCCAAACTCGAATTAGGTATGTTATAATGCCCGAAGAAATTAAAAATAGAGTAGCTGCCAGTAAATTGGTAACCTTAGACTTGGAGGATTTATACCCTCCGGGAGAGCGAGAACTATTAGATATTGCGCCTTGGTTACATGAAGGCGTAATTTTAAAAGAAAAAGAGTTTAGAGGTTTTGTAAAAAACCATAATTGGCAACAATATAAAAGTGCTTATTTGGCTCTGTATTGTTCTACAGATGCCATTTTACCGGCTTGGGCATATCTATTAGTTACTTCTTATGCTTCAAAATATGCCAAAAAAACAGTTGTAGGAAGTTTAGAGTTACTGGAAACTCTTGTTTTTTCAGATAGTATTCAAAATTTAGAAATTGAAAAATTTAAAGACAAACCGGTTATTATAAAAGGGTGTTCATCTCCAAAAATTCCTAAAAACGCATACACACTTCTTATACAAAAACTACAACCTGTTGTTAAAAGTTTATTATACGGTGAAGCCTGTTCAACCGTACCTTTGTTAAAAAATAAGTAGTTTTATCGTAAAAACATTAAATTTTATCTAAAAATATTTTCTAAAACAAGTAAGTTGTTGCGATTTATTCATTTTTTGTACCTTTGCAAAAATTTTAAAAACAACTTACAATGAAAAAAATAGTACTAGTAGCAATCGTCGCTTTACTAAGTTTTACCGGTTTTGCACAAGACGACAAAAAGGAAGAAGTAAAAGAAGGATGGACACGAGGTGGAAACATTTCGCTTTTGGTAAATCAATCGGCTTTTTCTAACTGGACTGCCGGTGGTGTAAATAATGTTGCAGGAACACTGGGAGTAAATTACGATTTTAATTATAAAAAAGGAGATATCTCTTGGGATAACAAACTAATTGTTGCGTATGGTCTTTCTAAAAACAAGGGACAAGAACAACAAAAAACAGACGACCGATTAGAGTTTAACTCTTTGTTGGGTAAAAAAGCAAAAGGATACTGGTATTACTCTTGGTTTTTTAACTTTAAAACCCAAATGGATGTAGGTTACGACCCCGATACAAATAGTATAGAAACCAGTCACTTTTTCTCTCCTGCTTATTTTCAAACCGGTCCCGGTATGTTATGGAAAAAGAGTGATAACTTAAAAGTAAACATTTCGCCTGCAACGGCAAAAATGATTATTGTACACGACCACTTTACCCTATTAGGAGAATCTTTTGGTGTAGAACAAGGAAAAACCTCGCGTTTTGAGTTTGGTGCTGCGTTAGGAGCTTATTATAAAGTAAACCTAATGGAAAATATCTCAATGGAAAATATTTTAAACCTATACTCTAACTATCTGGAAGACCCTCAAAATGTAGATATAGATTATACCATGAATTTAGTTATGAAAGTTAATAAATACCTTTCGGCTAATCTTTCTTTTCAAACCATTTATGACGATAATGCCTTTAGAGGCTTTCAAACTCGTGAAGTATTTGGTGTAGGAGTAAATGTTGGGTTTTAATACAGTAACAGGAAACTTTTAATACCAACACCCTTTTTAAATTTAGGTTTTAAAAAGGGTGTTGGTTTTTTTACCTTTTTACCACTTTTTTAATGAGTTTACCTTGTGGAGTGGTAATGGTTGCAAAATAAACACCCGTTGACAGTTTACTAAGGTCTATTTTTTTAGTATGGGTAGCACTGGCAACTGCAATACCTTGTATGTTATAAACAACCACCGATGTAATAGGTATTTCTCCCGAGTTTAAATACAACATCTTGGTTACGGGGTTTGGGTATAACCTAACAAAAACAGGTTGTGGCAATGCAACACCCAACACACACTCATCGCTATATACCAGACCCAAATCTGTTGTCCAAGAGCCATAAACACCCTCACCGTTATTGGCAGCAACAGGGTCATCTACTTCTACACAAAAAAGATTCTCGTTTTCCTCAATATTTACACCCTCTAACATTGCATTGTTGCCGTTTTTTAAATTTAACGACTGGAGCTGGTTATAATACAATACTAGTGTTGTTAACATCGGGTTGTTTGAAAAATCCAAACTCTGAAACATCCCTGCATAAGAACCAAAATACGCTAACAAAGGATTGTTTGAAACATCAAGGGTTGTAAAATGGGAATGTGGAAGAGATATATAATTTAGCACCGGATTCCCCGATAAATCAAGCGTTGTTAAATTAACACTCTCGGATAAATATAAGTATTCTAAGTTAGGATTGTTAGTAAGATTAATACTGCTTATTACATCCCCGCCAAACCCCAAATTTTTTAACAAATAATTCTGTGATACGTCCAACTCAGGCAAGGGATTAGAACGACAGTACAAATTTTCGAGCAAAGCGTTGGATGTAACATCTAATTGGATTAATTGATTTTCTTGACAAATTAGTGTTTTAAGCTGGGTGTTGGTTGCCAAATCCAATTGTGTTAGATTGTTTGACCTAATATCCAACTCAACTAATGAAGTGGCATTGGTTACATCAATATTGGTTAACAAATTAGACTCTGCCCATACCGTAACCAACCGGCTGTTATTGCTTAAAATTAAATCGGTTAGTAAATTGTTTCTGCACGACAACCACTCCAATTTAGTGTTTGAGGTAAGGTCTAGTGTTGTTAAGGTGTTACTTGTGCAAAACAAGACACGCAACTCCTTACATACCTCGATACCGGTTACATCAGATACCGTTAACCCATAAGGTAAAAACTCTGTAAAATTTATTTTATGAATGTTTACCATTCTATGGGTATAGGCATAGTGGTTATTGGCAATACCGTCTCCCGAGTAGGTGGTCTCTAAATACAACTCAAAATTAGCATCCGGTATGTAGGTTTTCTCGGTAGGATTGTACGGGTAATTTATTGTTATTGCCGTGCTGTCAGACAGGTTGTCTAACACACAGGGTGGGTTTACAAACCCGTCTGCATATAAGTTTACCACCACATTGTAGGTGCTGTATCCGGTAGGAAGCGTAACAGGTATGTCCTCCTGTGCCAGGGTAATAGATTGTGCCGAGGTTATAAAATAACAAATATCTATCGTTAGGGTGTTTCCGGTTACAGATTGACTAA
>JALWYP010000403.1 GCA_026992695.1 Flavobacteriaceae bacterium | reverse complement strand
AGAAATACGGTTTAAAACCTTACGATATGAAATTATTTATACAAACCATAATTAAAAATTTAATAAACAATTTAAAGGTTTCTTAATATTTGGGTAGCGCGCCGTAATGTTTCCTCTTTTTTAGCAAAACAAACCCGTAATACTTTATAATCAACACCCTCTTTATTAAAAACCGAAGTAGGAATGGTTGCAATCCCATGCTTTTTAGTTAGTTCTTCGGCAAAATCAACATCTCCCTTGTTAGAAATCTTTGAAAAATCCAATAACTGAAAATAGGTTCCTCTAGACGGAACTATCTGAAATCCGGAATCCTGCATTTCTGAAATAAAAAAATCTCTTTTCTTTTGATAAAAATCCGGTAATTTCAAATAATGAGAAGCCGTTTTTAAATAGGTGGCTAATGCTTTCTGTACAGGGTGATTTACAGAAAACACATTAAATTGATGAATTTTCTGAAACTCTTTCATTAAATATTTTGGCGCAACACAATACCCAACTTTCCAACCTGTATTATGAAATGTTTTTCCAAAAGAAGCTACGATAAAACTTCGATTCGATAATTCTTCATACAGCGCAACCGATTGGTGTTTAATTCCATCAAAAATAATATGCTCATAAACCTCATCGCTTATAACAACTAAATCATTTTTTACTACAATTTCTTGTAACGCTACTAAATCTTCTTTTAACAACACACTTCCGGAAGGATTATGCGGACTATTAATAATAATTAATTTGGTTTTAGTTGTAATCTTATTTTTAACCTCCTCCCAATCTATTGTAAAATTAGGTGCTGGTAATTGTATCGAAATAGTTTTTCCGCCAAAAAGTGAAATCGTAGGTTCATAACAATCATAAGCTGGTGTAAAAATTAGTACTTCATCTCCTTTATTTATAAGTGTCGCTATAGCTGTAAAAATGGCTTGTGTTGCTCCGGCAGTAACGGTTACTTCTGTGTTTGGACAATACTCTTTTCCGTATAGGGATTTTAGTTTCGTTACAATAACGTTTCTAAGTTCTAAATCGCCCTGCATAGGAGCGTACTGATTGTATCCGTTTTTCATTGCTTCGGAAACCAGATTAATTAAAACCTTATCGCTATTAAAATCCGGAAACCCTTGCGAAAGATTTATCGCATTATGCTCTTTAGCCATTTTGCTCATTACGGAAAAAATGGATGTAGTAATGTTTGGGAGTTTAGATCTAAAGTTCATTTTTTTAAGCAAGATAAAAAAAAAGACCGTTTTAGTTACTAAAACAGTCTTTAATAAACATTAAAATAACTAATCGGAATTATTACCCTTTCAAACTAGCTTTTAAAAATTCTCTATTCATTCTGGCTATATTTACCAGTGTAATTCCTTTAGGACATTCTATTTCACATGCTCCTGTATTTGTGCAATTTCCAAAACCTTCCAAATCCATTTGGTGAACCATATTTAATACCCTGTCGGTTGCTTCAATTTCTCCTTGAGGCAATAAGGCATATTGCGATATTTTTGCGCCAACAAACAGCATGGCACTGGAGTTTTTACACGTAGCTACACACGCACCGCAACCTATACAAGCAGCGGCATCCATTGCTTCATCTGCAGCATGTTTAGAAATTAAGATGGCATCGGCATCTTGTGTATTTCCCGATGTATTAACGCTTATAAAACCACCTGCTTGTTGAATACGGTCTAAAGATGTTCTGTCAACAATTAAATCTTTAATCACGGGAAAAGCTTTTGCTCTCCATGGTTCTACATAAATGGTGTCACCATCGTTAAACATCCGCATATGTAATTGGCAAGTGGTGATACCTCTGTCGGGTCCGTGTGCTTCACCGTTAATATATAATGAACACATTCCGCAAATACCTTCTCTACAATCGTGATCAAAGGCAACGGGTTCTTCATTAGCTTCTACCAATTGTTCGTTTAATACGTCTAACATTTCTAAAAAAGACATATGCTCAGAAATATCAGTAACTTTATACTCTACCATTTTCCCTTTATCTTCGGGACTTTTTTGGCGCCAAATTTTTAGTGTTAAATTCATCATGTCTTTTTATTTATAAGAGCGTTGTTTCAACTCAATAAACTCAAATTTTAAAGGTTCTTTATGTAACTTAGCTTCTCTTGGATTACCTTTATATTCCCAAGCAGAAACATACGCATAGTTTATATCATCTCTTAGTGCTTCTCCTTTTTGTTCGCCTTCTTTTACTACGCTTTCTTCTCTATAATGTCCTCCACAAGATTCGTTTCTATCAAGCGCATCTTTTGCAAAAAGTTCCCCCAATTCTAAGAAATCGGCAACCCTTCCTGCTTTTTCGAGTTCAGTATTTAATTCGTTTGCCTCTCCGGTTACTTTTACATCTTTCCAAAACTCTTCCCTAATGGCTTTTATTTCTTCCATTGCTTCGGTAAGTCCTTTTTCGTTTCTAGACATACCTACTTTATCCCACATTACTTTGCCCAATTTTTTATGGAAATAATCTACAGATTTGGTTCCCTTATTCTTAATAAAGAAGTTTATTCGCTCTTTTACATCTTTTTCTACTGCATCAAATTCAGGCGTATCGGTTGGGATTTTTCCGGTTCGAATTTCATTAGACAGGTAATCGCCAATGGTATTAGGCAGCACAAAATAACCGTCTGCTAATCCTTGCATTAATGCCGAAGCACCAAGTCTATTAGCTCCATGATCACTAAAGTTTGCCTCTCCAATACAGTACAACCCGGGTACGGTAGTCATTAAGTTATAATCTACCCATAAACCGCCCATGGTGTAATGTGTGGCAGGATAAATCATCATAGGTGTTTTATACGGATTTTCATCTACGATTTTTTCGTACATCTGAAATAAGTTTCCGTATTTTTCTTCAATTACTTTTTCACCCAATTCGGTGATTTTTTCTTTTGAAGGATTATCAATTCCGTGAATGTTTGCCTGTTCTTTTCCGTATCTTTCAATTGCCGAAGCAAAATCGAGATACACCGCTTCACCAGTTGCATTTACTCCATAACCGGCATCGCAACGTTCTTTAGCTGCTCTAGAGGCTACATCACGCGGCACTAAGTTTCCAAAGGCGGGATATCTTCTTTCTAAATAATAATCTCTGTCTTCTTCCGGTATTTGAGTTGGTTTTAATTTTCCTTGTTGAAGTGCTTTTGCATCTTCTAATTTTTTAGGAACCCATATGCGCCCATCGTTTCGCAATGATTCAGACATTAGGGTTAGTTTAGATTGGTAATCTCCCGAACGAGGAATACACGTTGGGTGTATTTGGGTAAAACACGGATTGGCAAAAAAGGCACCTCTTTTATGGGCTTTCCAAGCTGCAGTAGCATTAGAACCCATCGCGTTAGTAGAAAGATAATATACGTTTCCGTAACCACCCGAGGCAATTACTACTGCGTGTGCGCTATGTCGCTCTATTTCTCCGGTTATTAAATTTCTGGCAATAATTCCTCTGGCTTTTCCATCTATAACCACTACATCAAGCATCTCATGGCGGTTATACATTTGTATTTTTCCGCGAGCAATTTGTCTATTCATCGCGCTATAAGCTCCTAGTAAAAGTTGTTGCCCAGTTTGTCCTTTTGCATAAAATGTACGAGAAACCAATACTCCTCCAAACGAGCGATTGTCTAATTTTCCTCCGTAATCACGTGCAAAAGGAACTCCTTGCGATACACATTGATCGATAATATTACCGGAAACTTCTGCCAATCGATAAACGTTTGCTTCACGAGAACGATAATCCCCTCCTTTTACAGTGTCATAAAAAAGCCTGTAATCGGAATCACCATCTCCTTGATAATTCTTTGATGCGTTTATTCCTCCTTGAGCGGCAATAGAGTGTGCTCTACGAGGCGAATCTTGGTAACAAAAAGCTTTTACGTTATAACCTTGCTCTGCAAGGGTAGCAGCGGCAGATCCACCAGCTAAACCGGTACCTATAACGATGACATCAATATTTCGTTTATTGGCTGGATTAACAAGATTAACTTTATCTTTGTAATTAGTCCATTTATTTTTAATGGGACCTTCGGGTACTTTTGAGTTTAATACAGACATAAGTGTATTATTTTAATGTGAAAAATGGTGAAAAAGTGCAATAAAAATAAATAACGCCGGTATTAAT
>JALWYP010000402.1 GCA_026992695.1 Flavobacteriaceae bacterium | reverse complement strand
TCCTAACACTTTAATTTTTGTACCAATGTTAATTTTTCGTTTATCAAGAAATTGTAAAAAATCACTTCCCGATTCTTTTACTCCCACAATAACACCACGTTGGTTTTTCTTTAATTCAGAAAGAAGCTTCTTTTCGGTTATTTTAATTTTTCCATTTTCATCCGGAATGGGATCACCGTGCGGATCAAAATCCGGAAAGTCAAGAAAAGCATCCATCCTTTTTATCAATTCATCTGACTGAATGTGCTCCAGTTGTTCGGCAATTTCATGTACTTCATCCCAATGAAAATTAAGTTTTTCAACTAAAAAAACTTCCCAAAGTCGATGTTTTCGAATGATGTTTGAAGCAACTTTTCTGCCTTTTTCTGTTAAGGAAACTCCTTTGTAAGGTTTGTGCAACAATACTTTTTTTGTGGCTAATTTTTTTACCATATCGGTTACCGAAGAAGGCTTGGTTTGTAGACTTTCGGCAATTAGATTGGTGCTAACACCTTCGTTATTTTCAGTTTGGAGGTGATAAATGTTTTTTAAATAATTTTCTTCTGCAAGTGTAAACATTTGGCAAATATAAATATAATTTTAGTTATATAACGTAAAATATTTTAGTTTAGTCTAAAAAAATAAAATGAATAGTTTTTCCACAACCCTATGGGCAGGATATAATTACTAAATAATAGAATTTTAAAAACCTTTTTCTGCCTGAAGTTGTTCGTAGGCTTCTTGTACTTTGTTAAATTTTTCTACGGCACCTTTCCGATACGCTTCGTCCAAGTGTTGCAATTTATCGGGATGGTATTTTTTTACCATCGTACGGTAGGCTTTTTTTATTTCGGTAACAGTAGCGGTTCGTTCAATTTCAAGTATTTTATAAGCACTATCGGGATTGCTGAAAAACATGGCTTTAATGCTTTCAAAATCACGAGAATGAACACCTAAAAAACCCGAAAGTTGATTTATTACAGTTACTTCACTTTGTGAAACCACTCCATCTGCTTTGGCGATACCAAATAAAAAATGAATGACTTGTAATCGGGATTCGTAACGCATATTGTTTCGCATTGCTTGTCCTATTTTGGCACCAGAGACTTGGCGTTTCTTCTTTACTTCATTAAATACACTAAAGAGGTTGTCTGCTCTCTGTTTTCCGTAGGCATTTCTAAAATAGGCGCGCACATAGTCCAACTCTTTTTGATTTACTACGCCATCGGCTTTAATAACCAAAGAAGCTAATGCCAGAAGGTTTAGTTCAAAATTTGCAGGTGTTACCCTTTTTTGTTGCGTAAAAACGGGTCTTTTTCCGGTTGTTTTTTTAGCAACTTTTACCCCAGTATTATCTAAAAGGGTACCTATTAAATAACCAACAATAGCTCCTGGAAACTTAAAAAACACATAGCCGATTAGGGCAGCAAACCAACGAATCATAAAAAAAGAATAATAGTAAGTCTTTGCAAATATAACAAACTACTGAAGCCTGCGTAGCAAAACGCCTGTTAAAGTACTTTTTGAAAACAAAAACCATGTTATTTACATATCAAAATTAGTTATCTTTGTCCCCAATTTGTTACACATTTAAAAAAATAAAATTATGTATCCACCAGAATTAGTACAACCCATGCGTGAAGACCTAACCAATAATGGCTTCACCAATTTATATACCACAGAAGATGTAAAAAACGCTGTTAATCAAGAAGGTACTGCCTTGGTAGTGGTAAATTCGGTATGTGGCTGTGCAGCTGCAAATGCTCGTCCGGCTGCTGTTATGTCTGTTCGGAACGAAAAAAAACCGGATCGTTTAGTAACCGTTTTTGCGGGTGTTGATCAAGAAGCGGTTCAAGCGGCTCGTGAGATGATGATTCCTTTCCCTCCCAGTTCTCCTTCAATGGCATTGTTTAAAGATGGTGAATTGGTGCATATGTTAGAGCGTCATCATATTGAAGGACGTCCTGCCGAAATGATTGCCGAGAATTTAATAGATGCCTACAACGAGTATTGTTAAAATTTTCAAAATGTCTTTTGTTTGGCAAAAGACTTTATGATGAAAAAAATTAAACATTTATTAAGCTACCCATTCACGGTACTTTTTTACCTGTGTTTCGGGTTAACGTTGGTGTTCTTTCATTTGGCTCAATGGATTACCTTTAACCTATTTGGCTATCAAGCACATAAAAAAACCGTTGATATTATGAATTGGTTTATCCTTGCTTGCCTGCGAATTTTAGGAACACGGTTTAATTTTGATAAACCTATCAATATTCCAAAAAATATACCTGTAATTATTGTTGCAAATCATCAAAGTTTATGGGATATTCCACCTATTATTTGGTATTTACGCAAACTGCATCCCAAGTTTATTGCAAAAAAAGAATTGGCAAAAGGAGTTCCGGGGGTTTCGTATAACTTACGTCATGGTGGTTCTGTACTCATTGACCGAAAAGACCCAAAACAAGCAATGAACCAAATAAAAAAAATGGCTGAATATATCTCTAATACCCATAGGAGTGTGGTTATTTTTCCGGAAGGCACACGAAGTAAAACCGGAACTCCCAGACCGTTTAAAAAAAAGGGATTAGAAACACTAGTTACCTATGCTCCTAATGCATATGTGCTACCGATAACCATTAATAATTCGTGGAAATTACAACGTTACGGAATGTTTCCTATGCCATTGGGTGTAACTATTAAGCACAAACTACATCCGGTGTTAAAGGTGTCTGATTTTCAACCCGATGAACTTATTGATTTGGTTGAAAAACAAATTACTTCATCAATAAAGAAAGTGTAACGATATGAATACCGATATTATTCAAAAAACCATTGCTTTTGTAAAAAAAGAATTGGCAGAAGCCGAAGGAGGTCATGATTGGTTTCATATTGAGCGAGTGTTTAAAAATACGCTACTAATTGCAAAATCTGAAAATGTAGACTCTACCGTTGTAACTCTTGCTGCTTTACTACACGACATTGCCGACAGTAAATTTAATGATGGCGATGAAACCATTGGTCCTAAAAAAGCCGAAGCATTTTTAATTTCGCAAGGCGTTTCAGATGCTACTATTGCACACGTTACGGCTATTATTGAAAACATTTCATTTAAAGGTGGAAACAAAAAACAAACTTTTGAGTCTAAAGAGCTTGAAGTGGTACAAGATGCAGATAGGTTAGATGCTATTGGTGCCATTGGAATTGCTCGTGCTTTTAATTACGGAGGTTATAAAAATCGAAAATTATACGATCCCGAAATTGCACCTAATTTAAAAATGACACCCGAGCAGTATAAACAAAGTACCGCCCCTACAATTAATCATTTTTACGAAAAATTACTCTTGCTTAAAGACAAAATGAATACCCAAACCGCAAAAAAAATTGCGTTAAAAAGGCACCGGTTTATGGAGGACTTTCTAACACAATTTTATAAAGAGTGGAGCGGGGAGGGTTAAGTTAGTTAGCTTTATTCTCCTTTAAAATTTGCTTTTCTTTTTTCTAAAAAGGCTTGTGTTCCTTCTTTAAAATCGGCTGTGCCAAAACATTTTCCAAACTGGGTTACTTCTTCGTCAAAACCGTTTACTCCATCTTCATAACCGGCATTAATTGCTACAATGGCAGCTGCAATAGCCATTGGTGAGTTTTTGCTAATTTTTGAAGCTATTTTATGAGCCAAGGGTATTAGTTCTTCTAAAGAAGTTACATGATTTACCAATCCGTATGACAAGGCTTTTTGTGCGTCTATCATTCCGGCTGTAAGTATCATTTCTAAAGCACGTCCTTTTCCTATGAGTTGTGGTAGTCGTTGGGTTCCGCCATAACCGGGGATAACACCTAACGATACTTCCGGAAGTCCCATTTTAGCATTATCGCTTGCAATACGTATATGTGCAGCCATAGCTAATTCCAGTCCGCCACCCAATGCAAAACCATTTACGGCAGCGATAACCGGCGTAGAGAGGTTTGCAACATAATCAAATAACAATGCTTGACCTTGCGAGGCAAGGCTTTCGCCTTCAACTACCGAGAAGTCGGCAAACTCGGCTATGTCTGCTCCTGCAACAAAAGCTTTATCGCCACTTCCGGTTATAATAATTACACGAATGTTGTTGTCCTCATCTGCTTGCTTAAACGCGTGATGCAGTTCTTGAATGGTTGCACT
>JALWYP010000401.1 GCA_026992695.1 Flavobacteriaceae bacterium | reverse complement strand
GATTGAGGGAACTACCAATTTGAAATAGTTAACTTTACACAAGCACCCAATAAAAAACAAGAATTGGGTGTTATTCGCAATTAACAGAAAAAAGCTATGGATTTTAGTAATTAGTAACTAAACAAAAATGATATAAGAGCAATTATTTTCTACACACCGGAAGAATTTCACCTTTTGCCAAACGGTATTTTTCAATTTCTTGAGTTGGCATAGTTGCCGTGTAATCTACCTCTTCAACTTTAAAACCAATAGTTCTAAGTTTGCTAAAATAATCTCTTCCATAAACCCGAACATGGTCGTATTGCCCGAATATTTTAGCACGTTCTTTGGGGTTTGTAATACTGTCATCTTCAAAGGTGTATTCTCGCTGTAAATCTTGCGGAATTTGAAATATTCCTATTCCGTTTGGTTTTAACACACGATATAATTCTTGCATTGCTTTTGTATCGTCAGAGATGTGTTCTAACACATGGTTACAAAAAATAAAATCGTAGGTGTTATCTTTAAACGGAAGGTTGCAAATATCAGCCTTTACATCTGCAAGAGGTGAATGTAAATCGGTAGTAGTATAATCAAGGTGTTTTAGTTTTTTAAACCGTTTATAAAAAGCCTGTTCGGGAGCAAAATGAAGCACCTTATATTTTTTTGAAGCATCAAAAAAGGAGGTTTCATTTTTTAAATACAACCAAAATAACCTGTGTCTTTCTAAAGAGAGTGTTCCCGGTGCCAAAACATTTTCACGAATAGTTTCGTAACCATACGGAAGAAATTTACGATACGACTTTTGGTCAATTGGGTCTGTATATTTTTTCCCGCTTAGAAAGAACGCTACAAAAGGTCTTGCCCAATAACTTAATTTAATAAGGATGGGTCTGGGTATTTTTTTTAAAATGAATTTTATGAGTTTATTCAAAATGTAAATTAAAACCTAAAGTCATCTTCTTCGTTGCTTTGTATTCCCAAAGCTTCATAAATATAATCAAAGGTAGAAAGCAGTTTTGGTTTCCCGTTTACGATAGCTACATCATGCTCAAAATGAGCACTGGGTTTTCCGTCACGGGTAAGAATGGTCCATCCGTCTTTGAGTTGTTTAATATTTTTAGTTCCCATATTAATCATGGGTTCAATAGCAACGGTCATTCCTTCTACAAATTTTTTACCTCTGCCTCTTCGTCCGTAATTAGGCATTTCGGGGTCTTCGTGCATGGTTTTCCCCAAGCCGTGTCCAACCAACTCACGCACAACACCGTAACCTTCTTTTTCGCAATATTGCTGAATGGCATACCCTACATCACCTACTCTGTTTCCTGTTTTAAATTCTCGTATTCCTACATAGAGCGATTCTTTGGTAATACGTAATAGTTTTTCTACATCGGGAGTTACTTCTCCTACGGGAAACGTATAAGCATGATCGCCGTAAAATTCGTGTTTAACAGCTCCGCAATCTATAGAAATTATATCGCCTTCTTGTAAGGGGGTATCATTGGGGATACCGTGTACTACTTGCGCATTGGGACTTACACATAAGGTGTTAGGAAAATCATAAAGACCTAGAAAACCGGGAACCGCATCGTGGTCTCTAATGAACTCTTCAGCGAGTTTATCAAGATACAAAGTGGTTACTCCGGGTTTGACTTCTTTTGCCAACATACCGAGTGTTTTTGAAACCACCAACGCAGCTTCTCGCATTTTTTCTATTTCTTCTTTTGTTTTGGGTATAATCATTTTTAAAGTTTAAAATCCGAACCAATTGCGTTTACTTTTTTTTATTTCGGGTTTATCCTCTCCTATTAATTGCTGGTATATCTCTCCCCAACCTACTAAGCCACCAATATTTCTATCGTCAATAAAAATATCTGCGTTAATTTTTCGACTGTATTTTTCGTCAAATTCTTCCTCCGGAAAACTTTTGTTAACCGCGTAAAATTCAATTCCGTTTTTTTTACAAAAAGCTACGGCTTCATCTAAGGTTTTTCCGCTTCGGTAGGTCCAAAGAATTAACCGATGTCCCTTTTCTTGCAACTTTTTTAAGGTTTCAAAAGCAAACAATGTTGGTTTTCCAATTTGAGGATAGGCATCTTCTACAATGGTACCATCAAAATCTACCGCTATGGTTAAGGTTTGCGAGATCATTTACTGTTTTAAAAATTATTCGGCATAGTTGTGTTTGTATTCTTGTCCGGAAAGAATTGCCAGCATATCTTTTTCAAGAGAGATAACGGGAGATTCAACAATTCGGTTGATTTCTTTTCCTTCTTTATAAAAAATAATGGTTGGTACGTACTGAATATCCTTTCCTTTTTCCAATCCGTTTGGGGTAATTTTATCTCTGTTAACGGCAATTATTTCCAAGTTATCTTCATCAAAATCCGCTGCTTCCAAAACTTTATGAAGTGCCGGTACTTCGCGTTGGCTATCGCTACACCAAGTTCCCATAAATACTTTAATCTGTGTCTCTTTAAGCAAAGGTTTTAAATTGCTTATCGTTAGGGTGTCTAGGATGTGATTGTTAAAGTTTTCTACAAACCAATCGTTGTAAGGTGGCATTTCCAAATTTTTACAACTTATTTTTCCTATCAATAGTTCTTCTTCGGCTTCTTTTTCGGAAGGTGTTACTACGGTTGTTTCGTTTTCTGAAACGCTTTTATCAATTTTATCTTTCTTGTTACAATTACAAGAAATAAGCGTTGTTACTACAAACAAAAAAGCTAATTTTTTCATTTTATTGGGTTTTGATTAGTGATTCTTTATCCATTTCTTCCGGTTTGTTCAGTCCCATTATTTGAAGAACGGTTGGTGCAATATTACTTAAAATTCCGTTTTTAATTGAAGGAGCATCTTCGGCTATTAAAATAACCGGAACAGGGTTGGTGGTATGAGCCGTATTGGGGCTTCCGTCCGGATTAATCATGGTTTCGCAATTTCCGTGATCGGCAAGAAGAATGGTGGTGTATCCGTTTTGCAAGGCTGTTTCTACAACATCTTTCACACAAGTATCTACGGTTTCACAGGCTTTAACAGCAGCTTCAAAAACACCGGTATGCCCAACCATATCGCCATTGGCAAAATTTAAACATATAAAATCTGCCTTTTGCGAATGCATTTCAGGGATAATCTTATCTCGAATCTCGTAGGCACTCATTTCGGGTTTTAAATCGTAAGTAGCTACCTTAGGTGAAGGACATAAAATTCGGCTTTCGCCTTTAAAAGGAGTTTCTCTTCCTCCCGAAAAGAAAAATGTAACGTGGGGATATTTTTCGGTTTCAGCAATTCTAATTTGGGTTTTATTGTTTTTTTCCAACACCTCGCCCAGTGTGTTTTTTAAATCTTCTTTCTCATAAACTATATGAAGCCCTTTAAAATGATGATCGTAATTGGTAAGTGTTACAAAATACAAAGGGATGGTTTTCATATCATACGCTTTATTGTTTTTTTGAGTAAGCACTTGGGTTAATTGTCTTCCTCTATCGGTTCTAAAATT
Source organism: Flavobacteriaceae bacterium (assembly GCA_026992695.1). Lineage (GTDB taxonomy): Bacteria > Bacteroidota > Bacteroidia > Flavobacteriales > Flavobacteriaceae > Marifrigoribacter. The sequence goes on along the minus strand of JALWYP010000401.1, from coordinate 664 downwards.
AAAGAAAATAACCACATCGTCTTCCTTAATTGTTGCCACAGGATGATTATTTTCGGTAACAACCATGGGTTCTAAAAACTCGTCTGTGATTCCGTTTTTATAACTTTCTTTTATCGTTTCAACCGGATTTGTAGTGGGTTGTCCTTTCCCAAAAACCAATAAATCGTATGCTTTTTTAATTCGTTCCCAGCGGTTGTCTCTATCCATTGCATAATACCTTCCTATTACCGAAGCTAATTTTCCGGTTGTTTTAGAAAGAAATTGTTGTAACTCATCTATAAACCCCGCACCCGATTTGGGATCTACATCGCGACCGTCTGTAAATGCATGAACATAAACTTTTTCTAATCCTTTTGCTTTTGCCGCTTTAACCAATCCTTTTAAATGATTAATGTGCGAGTGCACACCGCCATTTGAAACCAAGCCTATAAAATGTAAATTAACACCATTTTGTTTGGCATATTCAAAGGCTTCTTTTAAAACCGGCTCTTCTATTAAGGTGTTTTCTTCGACAGCCTTATTAATTTTTACAAAATCTTGGTACACAATACGTCCTGCACCTAAATTCATATGCCCGACTTCGCTGTTTCCCATTTGCCCTTTAGGAAGTCCCACGTTTAAACCATCTGTACGAAGTTGTGCATTGGGATATTTTGTATATAAT
>JALWYP010000400.1 GCA_026992695.1 Flavobacteriaceae bacterium | reverse complement strand
ATATGAACCCCAATGCGCCCGGCACACGCACACACCGACCCAGATTATGGAAAGATTTGTATGTGATTGAAAAATCTTTCTAAAAGTCTAATAATTCTTTTGGTTCTATATCCAATACCAACGCAATTTTATAAAGTGTTAAAATACCGGTATTAATTTCTCCCTTTTCAATTAAACGTAATTGCTTTTCATGGGTTCCCATTTCAAAAGCAAGCTGTACTCTGGATATTCCATGTTTTTTTCTAAGACTCGTAAGATGTGAGCCAAATTTTTTTAAAAATTGGTTATGTGCTTGTTTTTTCAAGCCATAAAATTTTCATTTATCTTAAAATTTTTTCGGCTATATATAACCGAATGTGTATTTTTTTATATATTTGCCATCAACTCCCTGCTATAATTTTACAGTTAGGCTGTAAAAACTGTGTGATAACACAGAAAACAATTATAAAAATTTTAGTAACCGCTATTTGGTTTTAATTTGATACCAATTTTTTTTTTGTAAAACAAAAAATCGAATAGTTTTAAACCACCAAACAATGATTAAAAAATTGAACTTTAAAACGTTTTTAACTTTTTTACTCCTTGGAGTTTTTATGGGTACTTTTAGTTGTAAAGAAGATACTCTTGAGGTTGAAGATGAAGCCCTAATTAGCAACGAAGCCTCATCGACTTCACGGCGTGTAAATGCAACCGACATACCCGAGATTATGCAATTTGTTAACGAGCAAACAAACGGACGACTTACCTACCAATTAAAAGGTGTTCCCGGAACGCGCGAACCCGATTTAACCGTAGGACAAGTACAAACGGCAAACATTTTGCAGGTAACCAACCCGTACAACCTGTCTAACTACACCTTTGCTATGACCAAAACCGAACCGGACGGTGAACTATCGTTTCTAAATTTAGTGGTTAAAGAAACCGCTACTGGGGTGTATAGTTATATTATGAAAATACGACCCGATGTAAATTGGTTTAACAACCAAACCGGAACCGAAATGAATATGTTAGATTACACCGGCGATATAGTTTTATACACTGCAGAAGGCATTTATGTACACAAAACCACATTTAGTACCGGGCAACCCGTAAGCTACGAAACCCGAGACCCTTGCCCTAACGAAGGTAACAACCCACCCAGTGGAGGCGGGGGTAGCCAACCACCACCAACTAATCCTCCGCCTACCGGAGGTGGTAATAATCCGCCACCAACGGGAGGTGGCAATAATCCACCTAGTGGCGGTTGTACTATCTTAATTTTAATAATAGATTGTGGAGGAACTAACTCAAACACACCCCATGATCCTTTAGCCTGTGATGGACCCAATGGACCTAATAATGGTGACCCTTCTACACAAACCTATGATATCGTAATCATTATAGATTGCCCCCAAAACATTCAAGGAGATGAAACCATACAAAATATTTTACGTGCTCCCTGCCCACCCAATGTGCCGGAAGAATGCTTTTTACCCAACGGAGACCCCTGCCCATTTGGTTGCGATGCCAATGGCGATTGCGCACCAGACCCTAACGACCCGGTAAATGAAAATAATGAAACAAGTATTTTTACTCAAATTGAAACCCCATGCCAAAAACTTAATGAATTAGTAACAAATACAAACTTTAATAGTGCATTAAGCAATTTACAAGCAAAGGTAATTAATACTCCTAATGGAACCGAAGTAGGCTACGAAGTATCTAAAAATAATGGCGTAGTAAACTTTAATTATGTAAATGATGGTGGTTATTTTGGTGTCATTTTAAAACATGGAGGAGATATTATAGGAGGTATGCACTACCATCCTCCCGGTTGGGGACAGTCTATGTTTAGCGCAGATGATATTAACAAATTATACAAATATACTTTTTTTGCTACCAACCACTTAAATAATATTTTTACCCTTGTTGTTACAGATATGGGTACCTTTGCATTAACCATAAAAAACCGTAACTTACTGGGGTATATTATTAATACTATTGGAGTTGATGGGTTGCAAGGTAAATTGGATGGGTATTATGATGATCCAACTGGAAATCAAGGAACTAATAAATTTACAGGAGGATTGTTAAAAGTTTTCAAGGAAATTAAAGACACTTACAATCTACCCGGGGATGCCCTTGAACTTTATGAACTAAATACCCAAGGAACCGAGTTTAAAAAAGTAACCCTAGACAATACCAACGAACCTATTAAATCAAGTTGCAATTAAAATTTAATTATTATGAAAAATATTTTATTTATACTTACCTTTTTGTTAATGCTTAGCTGTAAAGCACAAACCATAATTTCATTATATGCACCTGGAAGTAACAGACCTCAAAGTCCTTACTACACGAAAGACATTGATGGAGATATGAATCCCTATGTAGGTACATGGCAATGGGTAAACGGTACAAGCTCTCTTACCATACAGCTTATTAAGGTAGAAATGGCTCCCGATGGTTTTGGTGATTTTAGTGATTATCTTATTGGTGAATATCGCTATGTAGAAAACGGCGTGGAGATGGTAAATACCCTGCCGGTTACTTATACGAGTGGTGAAAACCCCTATGGACGTGATAAGCATAGTATAGGAATAGGTAACATAACCACAGTTAATAGGGGTTTCCCTCCTTGTTTAACTTGCCCACAAGGTGCCCGATATATGTTAGGGTATTTTTCAGACCCAACACGTATTGATAATGAAGTAAATGCTCCTTTAGGAGGTAGACTCTATATGGTACATACCATAGATAACGGGGTCGAAAAGCTTATTATACGTATATTTCCTGCGCCAATTGTGGGATGGAAAGACAACTACACAGGAGCTACCGAGATGTCTATTCCTGCGGGACGATATACTTTAATTAAACAGTAGCTTTACTTCATAAAATAACTCGTTTACTCATTAGAAGTTCTTGGTTACGTAGTTTTGGTTGCAAATAAACTATTTTGTTTTTAGCTTTGTGTATGCAAAAAAAGATAGTTTATAAAGTAAAACTAGTCTTGATAATGGTAGGAGTTTTGCTTAGCTGTAAAGCACAAACCATTGTACCCTTTTCCGGTCCGGTAGGTGCTAATCATTACTTAAAAGATTTAGACGGGGTTAGAGCTAATTTTGTTGGTACTTGGCGATACAGTAGTGGCAATAAAGAATTAATCCTTCATATTTATAATTGGGATATGAAGTTAGTAGGCAACTGGTGGGGACAGGGAGAATATTGGAGAGATGCATTAGTAGGTAATTATATTTATAAAGAAAACGGGGTCGAAATTATAAACACAACTCCCTATTTAACCGATTTGAATAATATAACAAATGCTCCTTTCTGGGGTGTACCAAACAGTGATGGAATAGAATTGCGCTGGCGTTCGTCCGGTATTGTAGATTATGGAGCGCAGGCTGTTAATGGGAATTGTGAAACTTACAATGTAAAAGGAAGAGTAAGTATGCAAATATTAAACTATGGTAGTGGGAATCCTTTGGTTGCAAAAATGGTAATTTCAGTAAAAGGCTATACAAACATAAACTATCCTTGTGTAACACCGCAACCCCCATTAACAATGCCGGACGTAATGGTATTTACAAAAATATCAGATACGCCACCACCACTTAATTAAATGTAATAAATATTATTGGGGTATAAATTAAACAACAAACTCTTTTCAATAAGACCTCACAGGTTTTACCTATTTATCAAACCAAGATAAAACCTGTGGGGTTTAATATCCAGACCTACTAGGTTTTGAAAACCTAGTAGGTCTCATTTAATAAATGAAAAAATGGAGTTTAAAAAGATTATTATAAAATTCTCTTTTCCAACTTCTTAAAAATCAAATAAAAACCCCAACCAAACAACCCTCCTACAACCATACCTGTAAAAACATCAAGCGGGTAGTGTACGCCAATGTAAATTCTGCTATAACCTACTAAAAAAGCCCAAAACAATAGTAAAAAAGGTAAATAATAGTATTTGTTTTTTAAAAGCAAGCCTACATAAACGGCTGTTGCCATCGAGCTTACTGCGTGTCCTGAGAAAAATGAAAATCTACTGCAACGATTTCCCACAAAACGCATTAGTTCTTGCAATGCTTCCACTTTACAAGGACGTGGACGTTGGGTGTAATGTTTAAAAAAATAGGACAATTGATCGGTTCCGGTA
>JALWYP010000399.1 GCA_026992695.1 Flavobacteriaceae bacterium | reverse complement strand
TCACAGACCTATGGCAAAAAAAACGGTGGCATATACCGAGGATCATATACAGTCGTTAGATTGGAAGCAGCATATCCGTATGCGGCCCGGTATGTATATCGGAAAGTTGGGGGATGGTTCATCTCCGGATGACGGGATTTATATTTTGGTTAAAGAAGTAGTCGATAATTCCATCGATGAATTTGTAATGGGAGCAGGAAAAACCATCGAGATAAAAATAAAAGATAAAGAAATTCGGGTTAGAGATTACGGTCGTGGTATCCCGCTTGGAAAAGTAGTAGATGTAGTTTCAAAAATGAATACCGGAGGTAAATACGATTCTCGAGCATTTAAAAAAGCGGTAGGGCTTAATGGCGTAGGAACAAAAGCAGTTAATGCACTTTCTGCTTATTTTAGAGTAGAATCTGTGCGCGATGGGAAATTAAAATATGCCGAGTTTAACGTAGGTAATTTAACGACCGATTCTCAAATCGAAGAAACTTCACGTAGAAAAGGAACTCAAATTATCTTTATCCCGGACGAAACTATTTTTAAAAACTTTAAATATAGAACCGAATACGTAGCAAAAATGTTAAGAAACTACGTATATCTTAATCCCGGATTAACTATTTTATTTAATGGTGAGAAGTTTTATTCTGAAAACGGATTAGCCGATTTGTTGGCAGATACCATATCACAAGAAGATCGCTTGTATCCTATTATTCATTTAAAAGGTGAAGATATTGAAGTTGCTTTAACACATAGCAAAACACAGTATAGCGAAGAATACCATTCGTTTGTTAATGGGCAACATACCACACAAGGCGGAACACATCAAGCTGCTTTTCGCGAAAGCATTGTAAAAACCATTAGAGAATTTTACAAAAAAAATTACGATGCCAGTGATATTCGAAAATCTATTGTTTCTGCAATTAGCATCAAGGTGATGGAACCTGTGTTTGAATCGCAAACCAAAACCAAATTAGGATCTACCGATATGGGTGGGGGACTACCTACTGTACGAACTTACATCAATGATTTTGTAAAAACACAATTAGATAATTACCTACATAAAAATCCCGAAACGTCTGAAGCACTACATCGTAAAATTCTTCAAGCCGAGCGTGAGCGAAAAGACCTTAGCGGAATTAGAAAACTGGCAAGAGAACGCGCAAAAAAAGCAAGCCTTCACAATAAAAAATTAAGAGATTGTCGTGTACACCTCGGTCAAATGAAAAATGATCGAAGATTAGAAACAACGCTATTTATAACCGAAGGAGATTCGGCAAGCGGAAGCATTACCAAAAGCCGTGATGTAAATACACAAGCCGTATTTTCATTACGCGGAAAACCGCTTAACTCCTACGGGATGAGTAAAAAAATTGTTTATGAAAACGAGGAGTTTAACCTGCTTCAAGCAGCATTAAACATCGAAGATTCTCTAGAAGATCTCAGATACAACAACATTGTAATCGCCACCGATGCCGATGTGGACGGAATGCACATTAGACTGTTGCTTATCACCTTTTTTCTTCAATTTTTCCCTGAGTTAATTAAAGAAGGACATTTGTATATCTTACAAACACCATTATTTAGAGTGCGTAATAAAAAAGAAACCATTTATTGCTATAGCGAAGAAGAACGCGTAAACGCCATTGAAAAATTAAAACCCAAACCCGAAATTACCCGTTTTAAAGGATTGGGCGAAATTTCCCCCGACGAGTTTAAACATTTTATTGGTCGTGACATTCGGTTAGACCCTGTGATGCTAGATAAAGCAATGAGTATTGAGGAATTGTTGTCTTTTTATATGGGAAAAAATACCCCCGACAGACAACAGTTTATCATAAACAACCTTAAAGTAGAACTGGATAAAGTAGAAGATTAAAACAGACAAACAATGAGTAATCAACTCAATCCTAATAACGAAGAGCCAATTAGTTCAAACTTTGGTGAAAACCAAAACACTGAAGAAACCATAACCAAGGTTACCGGAATGTACCGCGATTGGTTTCTTGATTATGCTTCGTATGTAATTCTAGAGCGTGCCGTACCTGCAATTGAAGACGGCTTTAAACCCGTTCAACGCCGTATTATGCAGTCGTTAAAAGACCTAGATGACGGTCGGTACAACAAAGTGGCAAACATCGTTGGACACACCATGCAATACCATCCGCATGGCGATGCCAGTATTGCCGATGCAATGGTACAAATCGGGCAAAAAGATTTGCTTATCGATACGCAAGGAAACTGGGGGAATATACTTACCGGAGACCGCGCAGCAGCTTCCCGTTATATAGAAGCACGATTGTCTAAGTTTGCCTTAGATGTTGTTTATAACCCTAAAAATACCGATTGGCAAGCCTCTTATGACGGAAGGAGAAAAGAACCCATAAACCTTCCGGTAAAATTTCCGCTTCTTTTGGCGCAAGGAGCCGAAGGAATTGCCGTAGGACTTTCTACAAAAATACTTCCGCATAACTTTAACGAACTCATTGATGCCTCTATAAAACATTTGCAAGGCAAAAGATTTCAGTTGTATCCCGATTTTCCTACCGGCGGAATTGTAGATGTTTCCAATTATAACGACGGACTTAGAGGCGGCAAAATAAGAAGTAGAGCAAAAATTTCGCAATCTGGAAAAAATACGCTGGTTATTACCGAAATTCCTTTCGGAACAACTACTTCTTCGCTAATCGATTCTATTTTAAAAGCCAATGATAAAGGGAAAATTAAAATTAAAAAAATTGAAGATAACACAGCAGCCGAAGTCGAAATAAACATTCATTTACCTTCCGGTATTTCACCCGATAAAACCATTGATGCACTCTATGCCTTTACTTCTTGCGAAAATTCGGTTTCGCCTTTGGGATGCGTCATAGAAAACAACAAACCTTTATTTATAGGAGTTTCTGATATGCTTCGCCGTTCGACCGACAGAACCGTTGCATTGCTAAAAAGCGAATTGGAAATTCAACTTGCCGAACTGGAAAACCAATGGCATTTTGCTTCGTTAGAACGTATTTTTATCGAAAATAGAATCTATCGCGATATTGAAGAACAAGAAACTTGGGAAGGTGTTATTAAAGCCATCGATAAAGGCTTAAAACCTCATATTAAACACTTAAAACGTCCCGTTACAGAAGAAGATATCGTTCGGTTAACCGAAATAAGAATAAAACGAATCTCAAAATTTGATATCGATAAAGCGCAGCAAAAAATTGAAACCCTTGAAGAAAAAATCAATCAAATTAAACACCACTTAGAAAACTTGATTGCATATGCTATCGATTATTTTAAACGCTTAAAAAAAGAATACGGAAAGGGGAGAGAACGTAAAACCGAAATCCGTATTTTCGAAAATATTGAAGCCACCAAGGTTGTGGTACGCAACACCAAATTATATGTAAATCGAGAAGAAGGCTTTGTTGGTACTAGCTTAAGACGTGATGAATACGTTACCGATTGTAGCGATATAGACGACATTATCGTCTTTACTCAAGAAGGAAAAATGCTAGTGACTAAAGTGGGAAGTAAAACCTTTGTAGGTAAAGGCATTATACATGTTGCTATTTTTAAGAAAAAAGACAAACGTACCATTTATAATATAATATATAAAGATGGAACTCGTGGTGCAACCTATGTTAAACGATTTGCGGTTACTGCTGTTACGCGTGATAAAGAATACGATTTAACCAAAGGAAGTAAAGGCAGTAAAGTGTTATATTTTACGGCTAATCCTAACGGTGAAGCCGAAGTAGTAACCATTCATCTTCGTCAAACCGGTAGTATTAAAAAGTTAAAGTTTGATTTAGATTTTTCAGACCAATTGGTTAAAGGACGTGCTTCTAGAGGAAATATCGTAACCAAATATGCCGTAAAGCGTATCGAATTAAAAGAAAAAGGACTCTCTACCTTAAAACCGCGTAAAATTTGGTTTGATGATACCATACAGCGACTTAATGTAGATGGTAGAGGCGAGTTGCTAGGCGAGTTTACCAGTGAAGACAGGTTGCTTATAATTTCTCAAGACGGGACTCTTAAAACAGTAATTCCGGAAGTTACGATGCATTTTGATGCCAATATGATCGTATTGGAAAAGTGGGAACCCCAAAAACCCATTTCGGTTATTTATTGGGAAGGAGAGAAGGAACTTTTTTATGTGAAACGATTTTTAATTGAAAAT
>JALWYP010000398.1 GCA_026992695.1 Flavobacteriaceae bacterium | reverse complement strand
TATAATATCCATAGCAGATGTTTATATTAATAATAATGACAGTATAAAAGTAAAACTTACCACTAAAGTTAACGGGCATTTAAGCTCTTCTTATATTTCTATGTTTGAAGAAAAAAATAAAGAAACCCTAAAAAAAGACGTAAATAATGAAATATCCAAACGAATATCACAAGAAGTAAGTGTGCTGTCAATTGATTCTTTTAGTGTAAATAAAAACAGTTTACCCGCAAGATACACAGCAACACTTTCGATTCCCGAAAAAATCAATAAAATAGCTTCTTTAAAAGCAATTAAAATACCTTTTTTTCTAAACCCCTACAACGCGAGTATAATAGAATTACAAGAAAGAAAATATCCAATTGAATATAAAAAATATGAAAATTTAGATACCTACCAAGAAACCATAACCATTCACCTGCCTGATAACAATGCTTTTGTAGAAATACCCGAAAATAAAGACGTATCCTTTAAAAACCATTTTTTTAAGATTACTTACTCCTTAATTAACCCTAACACATTAAATATCAATATGGTTTCCTCTCCCGGTAAAGGAAAAATACAACCAAAGGATTATCCGGAGTTTAAAAAATATGTACAAGATGTATTGGAAGTTAAAAAAACGCTTATAGCCTACAAATAACATGCCTCCCATTCAAAAAACAGTAAAGATAAAAAACAAAAAAGCGCGGTTTGAATACGAGATATTAGACCACTATACAGCAGGTATTGTATTGCGTGGTACCGAAATAAAAGCCATTCGAGAAGGAAAAGCATCCATAACCGAAGCCTTTTGCGAATTTAAAAACAGCGAACTTTATGTAATAAACATGACCATACAAGAATACTCACACGGCTACAGCTTTGGTCATAATCCCAGACAAGAACGCAAATTACTACTTAACAAACGCGAATTAAAAAAACTGGAAAAAGAAGTTAAAAATTCAGGTTTAACTATTATTCCTCTTCTTTTATTTACAAACGAAAAAGGGCTTGCAAAGCTCGAAATAGCACTTTGTCGAGGTAAAAAATTGTACGATAAACGGCAAACAATAAAGGATAGAGATAACAAACGAGATTTAAGCCGGATTAAAAAAGCATATAACAATTAATGCGAATTTATTTTTAAAGGTGAAACCATTCTCTTCAATTTTCTTCTTGATATTTCTAAAATCTAAAATGGGAATTGTACATTTGCAATCAATATTTATAAAACAGATTTCTTCTACTTAAAAACATACAATTATGTCACAATATGATGTTGTAATAATAGGTTCGGGTCCAGGAGGATACGTAGCCGCTATTCGTTGTGTCCAGTTGGGCATGAAAACCGCCATAATCGAAAAATATTCGGTATTGGGAGGCACCTGTTTAAACGTGGGTTGTATACCCAGTAAAGCACTTCTCGACTCGTCACACCATTACCAAGATGCCATTAAACATTTTCAAGAACACGGCATCGAAATTCCCGGCGATGTAAAAGTAAATATTAAAAAAATGATAGACCGAAAAAAAAGTGTGGTAGAGCAAACTACAGCCGGTATCGATTTTTTAATGAAAAAAAATAAAATAACGGTTTTCACCGGAAAAGGTTCGTTTAAAGATGCAACACATATTGTTATCGAAAAACAAGATGGTAAAACCGAAGAAATTGAAGCAAAAAACACCATCATAGCCACCGGAAGCAAACCGGCAACACTTCCCTTTATAAAAATAGACAAAAAAAGAGTAATTACCTCAACCGAAGCACTTTCGTTAAACGAAATTCCCAAACACCTTTTGGTTATTGGCGGTGGTGTAATAGGCTTAGAATTAGGACAAGTATATTTACGTCTTGGCGCACAAGTTTCGGTTATTGAATATATGGATAGGATTATACCCGGAATGGATGCCGCGCAAAGCAAAGAGCTTGCCAAAGCACTTAAAAAACAAGGAATGAAGTTTTATACCTCACATAAAGTATCGGCTGTAGCATCTAAAGGAAAAGAAGTTACCGTTACTGCAACCGATAAAAAAGGGAAAGAAGTTACATTTACCGGCGATTATTGCTTGGTTTCGGTAGGTCGCCGTCCTTATACCGACGGATTAAAAGCCGAAAATGCCGGCATTAAAATAAACGAGCGCGGACAAGTAGAAGTAAATCAATATCTGCAAACCAACATACCCAATATTTATGCCATTGGCGATGTAATCAAGGGAGCAATGCTGGCACACAAAGCCTCTGAAGAAGGCGTTTTTGTTGCCGAAACCCTAGCCGGACAAAAACCACATATTAACTACAACCTAATTCCCGGTGTGGTATATACTTGGCCCGAAGTTGCCAGCGTAGGAAAAACTGAAGAAGTACTTAAAGCCGAAAATGCAAACTATAAAGCCGGACAGTTTCCTATGCGAGCTCTGGGAAGAGCCAGAGCTAGTGGCGATATAGACGGATTTGTAAAAATACTCAGCGATGCCAATACAGATGAGGTACTCGGTGTGCATATGGTGGGAGCCAGAGTAGCCGACCTTATAGCCGAAGCCGTTACCGCTATGGAATTTAGAGCCAGTGCCGAAGATATTGCCCGTATGAGCCACGCACATCCTACCTATGCCGAAGCGGTAAAAGAAGCAGCTTTAGCAGCTTCCGGTTTAGGAGCTATTCACGTTTAATTTTAAACTTTTTAGGATGAAAAAAATTCTTTGTTTTGCAGGAAGTAACAGCAGCGTTTCTATTAATAAAAAATTAATAACCTATACCGCTCGGTTGTTTGAAAACAATGTAGCCGAAATTTTAGATTTAAATAATTATTCGTTACCTGTTTATAGTGAAGATATTGAAAGAAACGAAGGGTTTCCGGAGGATTTAAAAAAATTAAAATCTGTTTTAGATACCTACGATGCGTTGGTAATTTCTGTAAATGAACACAACGGAAGCATATCGGTATTTTTTAAAAATATTTTAGATTGGTTATCCAGACTGGAATATAAATTTCTTCAAGATAAAAAAATACTGTTATTAAGCACATCACCCGGAAAAAGGGGAGGAGCAACTGCCTTGGAATATACAAAGAACATTTTACCGCGTTACGGAGCCGAGGTAGTTGGCGCTTTTGCGTTTCCCTCGTTTCAAGAAAATTTTTCGGTTACCGATGCTAAAATTATAAATCCCGAGTTAAAAATAGCATTTCAAGATGTGGCAACTAATTTTACCGAGTTGCTATAAGCCAATGCGACAAAAAAAAATAGTAAACATACGCCTTACCAACAATCTAAAAGAAAAATTACTTCTTTGGGCACAACAATTTGAAGAAGTTGTTTGGTTAGACAGTAATGCGCATTGTGAAAAATACGGCAACTACAACGCAATACTTGCCGTAGATGCGTTTACAGCCATAAAAACCGATTCTTTTCAAGCTTTTCAAAAATTGGAAGAATACCAACAAACTACAAAAGATTGGATTTTCGGGTACCTAACCTACGATGTAAAAAACGATGTAGAAAAGCTTATTTCCAACAACTTTGATGCATTGCATTTTCCGGATGTATTTTTTTTTCAACCTAAAAAACTATTTTTATTTTCAGACCAAAAGGTTGAAATTCATTATTTGAATCTTGTTTCAGATGAACTGGAAACAGATTGGCAAACCATCTTGCAAACTTCCGTTATAAAAAAGAAACTGCGGCAGCAAGCGGTAAAAATTCACCTTCGAACCACTAAAGATAGTTACTTTAAAAAAGTTAAAAAGCTAAAGGAGCATATTCAACGGGGCGATATTTACGAGGCGAATTTCTGTCAGGAATTTTTTTCGGAAGCAGCACCTATTAATCCGTTGCAAACCTATCATCATCTAAATGCTATTTCGCAACCTCCATTTGCCGTTTTTTTAAAAAACAACAAGCACTTTGCGATGTGTGCTTCACCCGAACGATATCTTAAAAAAGAGGAAACCAAAATTGTGTCGCAACCCATAAAAGGAACGGCAAAAAGAAGTGATTCTGTTAAAGAAGATTCCGCCATAAAAATACAACTTGAGGAAGACCCGAAAGAGCGCAGCGAGAATATTATGATTGTTGATTTGGTTAGAAACGATTTGTCGAGATTTGCTCTAAAAGACAGCGTTCGAGTTGAAGAATTATGCGCAGTTTATTCGTTTAAACAAGTGCATCAATTAATTTCTACGGTAAGTTGTAAGG
>JALWYP010000397.1:1289-4202 GCA_026992695.1 Flavobacteriaceae bacterium | reverse complement strand
AAAACAAGGGAGCTTTATAAAGAATTACTCTCCTTAAATATAAAAAAAGAAGATATCATTTAACGCTGAGATAAAACATAACAGGAAAAGAATTCCGCTGAAAAAGAGAAAAATCTTTAAATAAAAAGGTGTTTTCACTAACAAATTTTATAGTAATAATTAGTAGCTTTGAAACTAACGAAACCTTATAAATTTTAAATTATGAACGATCCTTTTCAAATTCAAAGAGAATTACGATACGGAGCTCCGGTTTGCGATGAAATCTTAACCGGAAGATATTTTACAATTGGTTATTCATGGTATTTCCGTCAACCCAAGTGGGTGCTGGAAATTGTAAACCCAAATGCTAAGTTTGAATGGGAAGTAAAACGCAAAGACTCTTTTAGAGCAGATGTACGCTTACCAAGAAGATTTAGAGCCGGTTTAAAAGCATATAAAAATAGTGGTTATGATAGAGGACACCTTGTTGCAAGTGCCAACCAAGATGAATTGGAAATCCAAAATAGCGAAACGTTTTTATTATCTAATATGTCGCCACAAAAACCCGAATTTAATCGAGGCTTGTGGAGAAAACTTGAAATGGCTATCCGTACTTTAAATAATAAATCCAATATTTTAGAAACCTACGTTTTAACAGCACCGCTTTTTTACTTTGATCACAAAGTAGAAACTATTGGCGATGATACCGAAAAATACGGAATAGACGTTCCCATACCTCATGCTTTTGTAAAAAGTGTTTTAGCTGAAGACAACAAGGGAAGATTAAAACTTTGGACTTTTGAAATGGAAAATAAAAAATTAACAGGCAAACTAGAAGATTACTTAGTAGTAACCTATGATGTCGAGCAGAAAGTAGGCGGTAGGTTTTGGAGTAAGGTTGCAGGTAGCGATTTACATTATCAAAAGAAAAAACCTAGAAAAATGTGGGAATTAGATTAATCAAAACTGAAAAAGGACAAAGAAAATAAATAAATTTTATTCGTCTTCGGGATGTTGTGGTTCGGCAGAATCATTACAACTAAACTGCAATAGCAAAAAATTTACTGCTAAAAGCACACCTAATATGATGAAGAAAGTTGACATAATTTTCTAACGTTTACAACTGTTAGATGTCGGGTTACAAAAAAGGTTGCGTTGAAAGTGAAAAATTAAAATTGTACAACCATTTGTGAAGAATCTATTTTTCTTTCGATTAAATTAAGTTGAAACAGTTTTTCCTGAACCGCATCTAGTTCTTTTAATCTAATTTGTTGTTGGCTCCATTGCGTTAGCGAAAGCCAAAGTTTTACATCTTCAATTTTCTGATGGTACCTATTGGCAATCATCGTGTCTATAAACGGGATTTCTTTAAACTCTTTTGTGGTTTGATTAATAATTTTTAAGATGGTTTTTATCGCTTGTTCTTCATTTTTTAAAACATCATCTCTTGCAGCAATAACAAAACAAGACCATGGAGTAGGACATTTGCCTACTAAACGTAAAGTACCGTTGTCTACATAGGGTTTTGTTGTAAATTTTTCCCACATAAAGTAATCACCGATTCCTTTAGGAAGCTTTTCAAGTGCTCCGTCTAGGTTTTTAATAATTTCAAAATTTAAATCTTTAGCAGTGTCCCACCCTTGATTTTCGGCATTTACATAAGCCATAAGGTGCGAACCACTTCCGTATCTACTAATAGCCGCACGCGTACCTTTTAAATCTTCAATAGAAAAATAATTAGAATTAGATGCTACGTGAATTCCCCAAATTAAAGGCGATTGAATATAAACTTGTACAATTTTGCAAGGGTTACCGTTTATAATTTCACGAACCATTCCTTCGGTAAGGATAACAGCCATATCTATTTCCTTTTCACGAAGTGCTTTAGACATTTGCCCCGTGCCTCCATGAAAATCTTGCCATCGTAAATTTATTCCTTCCCGTGTATATTCTTTATTACGGAGGGTAAGATACCAAGGAAGATTAAAATGCTCGGGTACACCGCCAATTTTAAGATTAATCATAAAATAAATTTAAGAAACAACTAGTTTTTCCAATACATAAGCAATGAGTTTTTCTACGGTTTGTTTTGGGTCTTTGCTGAATGTTCCGTTAGGTCTATTTGCGATGATGGCATTAAGCGACAGTGCGTGATGTCCCAATAATTTCGATAGTCCGAAAATAACAGAGGTTTCCATTTCAAAATTGGTAATTCTAAATTGGTTGTATTTAAAAGAATCCATTTTATCATTTAGTTCCGGATCGTGAAGCGGCAATCTAAGCACTCTTCCTTGAGGTCCGTAAAATCCTCCGGCAGTAGCTGTCATTCCTTTAAATACTTGTTCTCCTTCAAACTTTTTTTCTAGCGTTTCGCTGTTTTTTATTACAATGGGACGGGCTTTATTATCATCCCAAGATGTGTAATCCATAAATGCACTTTCAATTTCGGGAAAGGTTATTCCGTCTAATTTATAAAAGTGAAGCATTCCGTTAAGGTCGAGACCATGTGTACTTAGTACAAACGAATCAACCGGAATGTCTTTTTGCAACGAACCCGAAGTGCCTACACGTATAATATTTAAAGAGGTTAGGTTTTTTTTAGGAGTGCGTGTTTTTAAATCAATATTTACCAGTGCATCTAATTCATTTACCACAATATCAATGTTGTCGGGACCAATTCCGGTAGAAAGTACGGTTAATCGTTTTCCTTTGTATGTACCCGTTTGCGTTTTAAACTCTCTTTTTTGGGTAGAAAATTCGATAGTATCAAAATGTTTGGTTATTTTTTCAACCCTGTCTTGATCGCCTACAAAAATAATGGTATCCGAAATATTATCAGGTTTTAGATTTAGATGATAAACACTTCCGTCAGGGTTTAAGATGAGTTCAGATTCTTTTATTGCCATATCTCTATTTTTTATTCTTTTTTTATAA
>JALWYP010000397.1:0-1279 GCA_026992695.1 Flavobacteriaceae bacterium | reverse complement strand
AGTTGCGACTTTGGTACAATTTTTCACCCAAATTTTAATGGGTTTTTCTTGGTTAGCTTCTTTAAAAATTGCTTTTCCTTTTATAACGTAAACATTGCAGGAATCTTGTTTTATATTGCTTTCAGAAAAAAGAATATCGCCATCTTCAAAAAATGATTTTATAAATCCGGTGTCAATTTCTTTTTCTTGAATAATTTTTTTAACCTCCGGACTTAATACAGGTTCTTTTTTACGAATACTTTTAAGCACTCTTGCCGAAGGAAAATAAGCACATGAAGCTCTTTTTCCTCCTAAAAAAATAAATAATAAAATAATACCAATAATAAATCCGACAGAAAAAAAAGCAATTCGTTTGGGCAGGTTCATAGGGCGCAATTAAGTGTATGAAATATAAGATTAAAAGATTAAAAGATTAATGTCGCTATACGGCATATCAAACCAATCTGCTACAGATTTACTTGTTAAAATACCACGATAAAAATACAATCCGTTTTTTAAGCCGGCATCGAAACGTATGGCGTTTTCCAATCCTCCGTTTTCTGCAATATTTAATAAGTACGGAGTAAAAATATTACTAATTGAAAGCGAAGCTGTTTTAGGATAGCGAGCCGGAATGTTTGGCACACCATAATGAATAACGTCATTTACTATATGCGTGGGGTTGCTATGAGTGGTAACCTCTGTAGTTTCAAAACAACCTCCGGTATCTACACTTACGTCTATAACTACCGCTCCTTTTTTCATGTTTTCTACCATTGTTTTGGTTACCACAATTGGTGCGCGATTTTTTCCGCGAACAGCTCCAATGGCAACATCGCATCTTCTTAATGCTTTCAGTAAATTTTTTGGTTGCATGGTGGATGTAAAAATACGTTGCCCTATACAAGATTGTAATCTCCGCAATCGAGTTAAAGAAGAATCAAATACTTTTACACTAGCTCCCAATCCCAATGCTGAACGGGTAGCAAATTCGCCTACCGTACCGGCACCAATTATCACTACTTCGGCAGGTGGTACACCACTTATGTTTCCAAAAAGCAAACCGTTTCCTTTTTTGTCGTTTACCATAATTTCTGCTGCAATAAGTATGGATGCTGTTCCTGCAATTTCGCTTAACGCTTTTACAGCCGGATAACTGTGGTCTTCATCCTTAATATTTTCAAAAGCAATGGCTGTTATTTTCTTTTTTGCTAATTTTTCAAAATAGCTTTTTTGTCGGGTTTTTAACTGCAATGCAGAAATAAGAACGCTTTTAGACTTAATCATCTCTATTTCTTCC
>JALWYP010000396.1 GCA_026992695.1 Flavobacteriaceae bacterium | reverse complement strand
CCCTAGAACGATAACGAGGCTAAAGCCATGAAAGAAGTTCTTAAGCTTGAAAATGTATGGAAGATTTATAGAACAGGGGAAGTGGAAGTGAATGCATTAAAGGAATTTACAATATCTATAGAAGAGGGTGAATACCTCTCAGTCTTAGGACCTTCTGGAAGTGGAAAATCAACATTCTTACATATAGCAAAGCATCTTCCGCAAGCAACTGTTATAAATAAAGCTTCAATTCTAAGTGAAGAAAAATCATCTCGTATCGGTATTTGGGAAGATACTGATTTGGAAGAGAGTCATCGTCATCATGCTCATTTATCTGCAATCTATCCCTTTGATACTATTGATTGGGAAAATCCCGAATGGAAAGAAATTGTATCTAATACAATTGATCAGTGGATTGGTGAAGGAATGGGACTATGGTCCGGGTGGTCTTTACCGTGGGCTTCTATAATACATACTAGATTGGGCAATGGCAATGGCGCTAAACTTATGCTTGATATATGGAAACGCGTATTTACCAATGAAGGATATGGAACTTTACATGATTGTAATATGATGGGGCTTACATTAATGGGGTTAAAAAATCTACTTAATAATCAAAAAGATTCAATCTTTATTTACTCTTTAATAAATTTAATAAAAGTAGTTTTGTTTAATCCAGAATGCAACAGTAAAAAATAAGTGCCGGATGATAGTTGTTCAACATTTATGGTGTATAGGGATACCGGTTTCTTTTTAACGATTTGTTGTCCGGACAGGTCGAATATTTCGTAAAAAAACTCATCACTGTTTAGGTTAGAAACAGTTATATTGTTTTTAACAGGATTGGGAAAAAAAGTGATAGGAGCTGTATTATTTTCTGTAACCGAAAGCAACTCGTCTTCAATATATAATTGTACGTTGCCGGTAGTAATTGTATAATGGTCGTTGGGTGAAATGGCAACATCAATAGTTTCCTGTGGTTCTTGAATTAAATCGGGAAGTGCCGTAAAGGTATAAGTTGTTGAAGCTACATTACTTGGAATAATTAGCGTTTTGGTAAAATAGGAATAATCCAATCTGTTTTGGGCGGTTCCGGTAACATTAAAATAAACACCCAACGGAAACGAAAAATCACTATTTGTTCTTTCTACGCTTAAGAATGCTGTATTATCATTTCCGGTTTCATAAGCTGTATTGTCATAAGTTGAAACAGACAAATCTGCCAATGGCAAGGTATCAATGGTTTGTTGAGTAAAAGTAACGTTAACCAAAGGAGCTTCAACATAATAAGAAACACCATTCGGATTATAAACAAAAAAGTTACCTGAAATATTCTCCACTTGTGAGGACCCTTCCCAATGCGTTATGTTTAAAAAATCTCTTGTAAAAAATCTGTCGTCTATATAAATATTATTAAATAAAATATTTCCTAACGGAAGTCCCGAATAGTCAAATTGTTTTTGGATAAAAATGGGCATATCATAATTTTCTCCCGCAGTGCCTACATTTTTTATTACCAAATCGTTAAACTCTATTAAAAGTGATTCTCTTTTGTTTGAAAAGATGGCATTTCCGGGTTGGTTTTCAATAAGGCACCTGTTGAATAGAACTTGACCGGGCACCGGTCCGCTTGAGTTAACGTCTATTACAACGCCTTGACTTTGGTTAGAACCTATGTAGCAATCTTCAACGGTTACATCAACCGGCTGTGAGGTCTCATCTAACATCCATAAAGCTACCAGTACACCTCCGCCTTCGTTTCCGGTTATTCGGCATTGTTTTATTTGTATATTGTTTAAAACATCGTAAGCCATATCGGGTTCCAAGTCTATCCCGAAGGCAGGTGGTGTTCCTTCGGTGTTGGTGATTTTGCAGTGTTCGATAAGAACATTTTCGGCAGAAGTAATACTAATGCCCTGTCTGTAATTATTGTTTATTTTACAGTCTTTAATATGAATGTTGGTGCTTGGAACGGGTTGTTGCCATAAACCGCTTATTTCTATTCCGTCGCCACCACTATCTATCAGCTCAAGACCAAAAATACTGAAATTATTACAGCCCGAAATTGAAATAACATGTCGCCATTCACTGCCGTCATTCAGGTCTATATACTCTTGTTTATTCATTTTTAAAGTAGCTCCGTATCCTTGAAACGAAATGTTTGAGCAATTAATAAAAGTAAAGAGTCCGTTGTACAAATAACCATCAAAAGCACCTGGCAAGGCTTCAACGGTAACATTTTTTTCAAAAATAACCACTTTATTATTAACAGTATCGTCAAAAATTAAGGGTCCTGATATCCAGTTTCCGGCTTGTAAGTCTATATACAAAGTATCAACATTTGCTGTGAAGGCTTGTTGTAGCGCATAGGTGTCGTCTATTCCGTTCCACCCAAAAGCAGAGGCTGTTATAGAGGTGGCAAACACCTTAAAAGTAAGAAAGCTTAAAAAAATTAATAATGAAAACCGGTACATTTAGAATAGGTTTATGTTAAAACGAAGGTAATTAAAAAAATATTAATTGGCTTTAAAAACATTATTTTCGGGATGTACATCAGCCATTAATTGTGTAGCATCTATTACCACTGCTTTAATGTTTTCTCCGGATTTAATATCAAAAGAATAAGTAGGATAAGCCCAAGCCCAATCTTTTAAGACGGTTCGTTTTATTTCCGGAATAGGATTGTTTTTTTGAAAATACATCATTTGCAATGGAATGTAAAATGACTCTTTGCTTCCGTCTTCATAAATTACATACAGATCTATAGGCATAGGCATTAGTCCCTTTCTTTCTAACGTAATCGTGTTATTACCATTTTCGGTTTTTACTTCTTTAATGGCGTAGTCTATTGTATTTGCTGTTTGGGTAAAATCGGTTAAATACCAATGCAATGAAGCACCCGAGACTTTTTCGGCAACTCTAATAAAGTCATTGGGTGTGGGATGTTTAAAAACCCAGTCATTGTAATATTTTTTTAATGTTTTTTCTACGTTTTCCTTTCCTATTAAATAATTTAGTTGTGCTAAAAACACTTCGCCTTTGCTATAGGCGCTGATACCATAATTCATGTTTGTTGCATACCGATCTGCGTGGGTTGATAAGGGCTGTTCTTTTCCGCTATTAGCAAGATAGGCATAATTAGCATAAGCACTTATAAAGGGGTTTTCTTTGTTTTCTTGCATTACCACATTCATCGCGATATCTGAAATATAAGAAGTAAATCCTTCGTCCATCCATTCGTGCTGACTTTCGTTTGTTGCCAATAAAAACTGAAACCAAGAGTGTGCCATTTCATGAGCGGTAACTCCAATAAGGCTCCCAAGTTTTCTGTTTCCCGTAATAAGGGTACACATTGCGTACTCCATCCCGCCGTCACCACCTTGAACTACAGAATATTGTTTGTAAGGATAAGCACCGATATTTTTGTTATAAAACGCCATTAACTCGGCTGTTTTTGGTTGTAGTTTTTTCCAGTTTTCTATAATTTCAGGATTGTTTTTATAATAAAAATTAAGCGTTACCCCATTAGGTCCGGGATAGGTGTCGTGAATATAGTCTTTATCTGCCGCCCAGGTAAAATCATGAACGTTAGGTGCTTTAAAATGCCAAACTCGCTTTCCCTTTTTTATTTTTTTAGCCAATCCTTTTTTGTTAGAATTTTGTAAGTAACCGGTGCCGCCAATAATAAAATCTTTATCTATTTTAATAGTTACATCAAAATCACCCCAAACACCATGAAATTCTCTAGCAATGTATGGGTCTGCGTGCCAACCCTCGAAGTCATATTCGGCAAGTTTAGGATACCATTGGGTCATTGAATAGGCAATGCCTTCTTTGTTGTATCTTCCGGTTCGTCTAATTTGCACAGGTACTTGAGCGTCCCATTCCATCGTTAAAACAGCTTCATTTCCGGGTAATAAAGGCGTATTTAATGGCACCTCCAAAATAGTTCCCTTTACGGTAAAGGAAAGTTTTTTTCCGTCTTGTTGAAGAGATTGTACCTTAATATATCCTATTTCTGAAGGCGTAAGTTTAGAAATTCTATCTCCCACTCTTCTGTCGGGATCTGAAATAGTACGAGAACGAACATCCATTTCACTTCCTGGCTGAAAGGCATTAAAATACAAGTGATAAAAAACCCGATGTAACGTATCCGGCGAATTGTTTTTATAAACCAAGACTTGTTTGCCTTTATAGGTGTGATTCGTTGCGTTAAAATCTACATCCATT
>JALWYP010000395.1 GCA_026992695.1 Flavobacteriaceae bacterium | reverse complement strand
AACTTATATTAATCATTATCGGTAGGTTTCATAAGTTGTTATTTAGTTATTTTTTTAAATCTAAAATAAGAATAAACAATGGGAATTATTGAAATAATTATCGTTATACACATCAGTATTATAAAACTTATTTTTGAAGAAAAAATAATTCCCGAAATTACAATTCCTATTCCTCCCCAAAACCACAAAACTCCGCCAAGTTTATGTGTGTCTTTCCAAACGGTTTCATTTTCTAAAGTCCAAGGGGTTCTTATCCCAATAAAATAATTGGCTTTAATTGTCTTAAAGTAATTTCCGAGTGTTGAAAATAAAAGCCCTACTAAGATAAAAACAAAATTAGGGTTAGAAAAAGAACTGTTTTTTGCTGAATAAATAATAAATAATGCTAAAACAGACATAAAAGCGGTAAGTATCCATTTTAATGAATCGTATTTCTTTCCCATTTGTTTTATTTTATTTTTTGGATCTATTTTCGGAACAACCAAAAAAATTAAATACGTTAACACGGGTAGCATAAACGGAATTATCAATAATTCAATTTTATCGCCATACCGGTCTATTTCTCCTTTTACATTCCAATGCATAGGCACTTTTTCAGGTAATTGATTCCAGATATAAGCCAAATAAATAAATGGAAGCAATACAAAAAACAGTATGGGTAATTCTTTTTTTATATTCATATTATTCTTTTAAGGTTAGTATCCAAGAGAGCAAATCTTCTATAATCGTAGTATTTAGTGAATAATGAACAAATTGCCCTTTCTTTTCACGTGAGATTAAATCTGCCCTACTTAAAATATCCAAATGATGTGAAATACTGGGTTTTGAGATTTGAAACTTTTCTGAAATTTCACCGGCAGTCCTATCTCTTTCTTTTAAAAGCTGCAAGATTTTTCTTCTAGTATCGTCATTAAGTGCCTTAAAAAGCGCATTCATTAATTAAATATTTAGACAAATATCTAAATATTAATATTAAAATGCAAATTTTTTTTTTACTTCACAATTCAGTTAACAATATGCACAAACACCTTATATTTGTAAAAATTACATTTTATGAAAAATAGTATATTAATTGTTTTAGCGACTTTTTTATTGGTTTCGTTTACTCTTCCAAGTAAAGAAGACTGGGCAAAAACAGGACATCGAGCCACAGGTGAAATAGCCCAGAAATACCTCACCAAAAAAGCCGATAGGAAAATAAAAGAATTACTCAACGGTCATTCCTTAGCTTTTGTGTCTAATTACGGCGATGAGATTAAGAGTGACAAAGCTTTCTGGAAATACAGTGCTTGGCATTATGTAAACTTTCCGTTTGACAGTACCTATGAAGCTTCTCCTAAAAGTGAAAAAGGAGATATCATTCAGGCAATAAATAAATGTGTTTCGGTACTTAAAAACCCTGAAAGCACTCAAAAAGACAAAGTATTTTATTTAAAAATGCTTATTCATTTTGTAGGCGATTTACACCAACCCCTTCATATTGGTTTAGCCGAAGATAAAGGAGGAAATATGTTTCAGGTTCAATGGTTTAAAAAAGGAACCAATCTACACCATGTTTGGGATGAAGATATGATAGAATTTTATAATATGTCGTACACCGAATTGGCAAATAATACCAACGAACTTTCACTCGAAAAATTACGCAAAATACAATCCGGTACGGTAATCGATTGGATGTATGAAAGTAGAGAACTATGCAAAGATATTTATGCACATACAAAGGTAGGAGAGAAGCTGGGTTACCGTTATATGTACGATTATATGGATACTGTACGAATGCAATTACAAAAAGGAGGCATTAGGCTTGCGGTACTCCTTAACGAAATATATAAATAACAAGTATGAAAGTAGATATTCTAGCATTCGGAGCGCATCCCGACGATGTAGAGTTGGGTTGTTCCGCAACTATTGCAAAGGAAATTGACAATGGGAAATCGGTAGGAATAATTGACCTTACCCGCGGTGAATTAGGAACACGCGGCACCGCCCAAACACGTGATAAAGAAGCAGAGGAGGCAGCAAAAATATTGGGAGTTAGTTTTCGGAAAAACCTTAATCTTAAAGATGGGTTTTTTGAAAACAACAACGAAAATAAGTTGAAAGTTATTGAATTACTTCGACTTCATCAACCCGAAATCGTACTTTGTAATGCGGTAGATGATAGACACATCGATCATCCTAAAGGGAGTAAATTAGTAAGCGAAGCCTGTTTTTTAAGCGGACTTATAAAAATTGAATCCAAAGACGAAAACGGGAGTATTCAAAAACCTTGGCGACCCAAACACGTGTACCATTACATACAGTGGAAAAACTTAGAACCCGATTTTGTGGTAGATGTTAGCGGATTTTTATCAAAAAAATTAGAAGCCGTATTTGCTTACGAAAGTCAGTTTTACAAAAAAGAAGCAAACGAACCCGAAACACCTATTTCTACTACTAATTTCAAGGATAGTATTACGTACCGTGCGCAAGATATGGGACGATTGTTAGGAACCCAACACGGCGAAGGTTTTACCGTAGAACGGTATGTTGCCGTAAAATCGTTGTTTGATTTAATTTAAGCATTCCATACTTAAAATTCTAATAATAAAAAAAGCCTCTCCAGAAGAAAGGATTTTAATTAGGGTGGAAGACCGGTTTTGCGCCTTAAAGTCGCATAAACTTCTCAACCGGCAAGTACTATTAAATTTTTAAAATAAAAAAAAGCTTCTTAACAAAAAAGAAGCTTTTTAGTTAGGGTGGAAGACCGGTTTCGAACCGGCGACCTCCGGAACCACAATCCGGCGCTCTAACCAGCTGAGCTACAACCACCATTTAATTTCGCTAAATTAGCGGGTGCAAATATATAGCATTTAATATTTGTTCACAATAACAAGGTGTAAAAATTTTGTTTACTTGTAGTGTACTTATTACTTAATTTAATTTGTCGGCTGTAATTCTATTCTCACGATTGGCAACTTCCCAAGCGGTTAAAAAAACCAACTTTGCTCTTTTTGCTAACAAATCGTAATGTATTTTATCTGGCGTATCGGAAGCTTGATGGTAATCTTCGTGTACTCCGTTGAAGTAAAAAATAATAGGAACATTATGTTTTGCAAAATTATAATGGTCGCTTCTGTAATAAAAACGATTTGGATCGTTTGGGTCGTTATAGGTATAATCCAACTCCAGTTGGGTGTATTTTTTATTTACTTCTTCAGAGAGGTTGTGCAATTCTTGACTTAGCTTATCGCTCCCAATTAAGTAAACATAATTTTCGTTTCCTTCTTTTCCTTCGCCAATTCGTCCTATCATATCAATATTAAGGTCGCAAACGGTATTTTCTAGCGGAAAAATAGGATTGTCGGTATAATATTTAGAGCCATACAAACCAATTTCTTCACCGGTAACGTGTAAAAACAAGATAGAGCGTTTGGGTCTATAGCCTTTTTTAACGGCTTCTTGAAATGCTTCAGCTATTTCTAACAGTGCCATACTTCCGCTTCCATCATCATCGGCACCGTTATATACTTCGCCATTTTTAACACCTACGTGATCGTAATGAGCGGAAATAACAA
Organism: Flavobacteriaceae bacterium; assembly: GCA_026992695.1. Lineage (GTDB taxonomy): Bacteria > Bacteroidota > Bacteroidia > Flavobacteriales > Flavobacteriaceae > Marifrigoribacter. The sequence goes on along the minus strand of JALWYP010000395.1, from coordinate 655 downwards.
TAACCTCATCCGGAAATTCACTTCCTTTAATATATGCTACTACATTTTGAGTGGGTTTGTTATCTTTTAAATTCCTAAAATAGTCGTGCGGAATGTTCTGAAAGTAATCCTCCTTATCTGCAAGAGGAGAAGCAATTCCGTGGTCTATATAAAAATTTCTTAGGTATTCGGCGGCTTTTACATTTCCAGTAGTTCCTGTCATACGTCCTTGCATTTCATTAGAAGCAAAGGTGTATAACATTGTTTTTAGTTGCTTAGCAGAAATAGTGTTGGCAAAATCTTGCGGTGTTGCATTTTTTTTTGAAGTATTTTGAGCCGAATTGCAGGATACCAAGAAAAGGGCAAGTAAAGGGAAAATTATTTTTTTCATTCCAAATGTTTTATGTCGGGTTAAATATAAAGGTATTTAAAAACCTTTTTCTAAAAGTTTTGTGAAAATTATCCAAACAACAATTTATAATAAGTAAGCTAAAACTATTCCGAAAATTACAGCACTCATTTTTGAAATATTAAACGTGTGATTTTTAGAACTTTCAAAAAGAATAGTCGTTGCTACATGAAAAATAACACCTATGGCAAGCGCTGTTATTTCGATACCATAATTTTTTAAAAACGAACTGTTTATGGAACTCCAATTACCCAAAGGGGTCATTAA
>JALWYP010000394.1 GCA_026992695.1 Flavobacteriaceae bacterium | reverse complement strand
AAATAAATTTTTGCATAAAAAAAATCTTCCGCTTAACGGAAAAACGGTAGCAGTAAATGAGAACGCCGATTTTACAGCCGTTAACACTCGAATGGAAGAGGGTCATTATGTTTTTGACCTCATTACGCCAACACAAACCTTAAAAAACCTACGCTTCGCTTTGCCGGGGCAACATAATTTGTTTAATGCTGTTACCGCTTTGGGTATGGCAATTGTAGCGGGTTCCCCAACCCATTGCCTGCCCAAAGCTTTGTATGATTTTAAAGGAGTACAACGACGTTTTTCTTACAAAATTAAATCTCCTAAAAATATATTGATAGACGATTACGCACATCATCCAACAGAAATTAATGCCTTGTTTCAAGCTGTAACCGAAATGTATGCAAACAAGAAAAAGCTCATTGTTTTTCAACCGCATTTGTATAGCCGAACACGTGATTTTATAGATGGATTTGCGAAAAGCCTGTCGCAATTTAATGAAGTATTGCTTTTAGAAATCTATCCGGCACGAGAGAAACCAATAACCGGAATAACATCGCAATGGCTTTCTGAAAAAATTAAGAAAATAAAAAACAAAAATGCGCAGGTTGTAAAAGTCATTGCAAAGGAAGAAATAAGCCGTTACATAAAACAATCCGATTGCGAAGTGAAACTAATGGTTGGAGCCGGAGATATTGGTGAAGAAGTAGAGAAAATAAAACAACTAATAAACAATAATTTTTAATGCGTGGTTTTAAAGTAAATTGAGTAACAATTAGAAAATGAAAATAAATTTGGGAATCATAAAATTTCTAACAATACTAGCACTGGTTGTGTTTCTATTTGGGTTTGCCAACAATAGAAATAACCATCGAAAAATAGCTAAAATTGATATTGCTTTTTTAGACGATAATAACCCGTTTATTACCGAAAAAACGGTTAATAAATTGTTAATACAAAATAGTAGCGACACTGTAAACATAGGCAAAGAAAGGTTAGTTTTGAAAGAGATAGAAGATCGGTTGCAAAATAACCCAATGATAAAAAAAGCCGACGTGTATCTTACTATCGACGGGCAATTGCACGCATTAATTAAGCAACGCAAACCCATTGCGAGAGTACTTGGCTCGCCTAATTATTACATAGATGAAGACGGAAAAAAAATGCCTTTATCACAAGTATATTCAGCTCGAGTACCATTGGTAACCGGTTTTAATAAAAAAGAAAAAACAATCGTGTTGTTGTTAAATAAAATACAAGAAGATGCATTTTTTAAAAAAATGATTGTAGGTGTAAAAATTTCACCTAACGGAAATGTTGCAGCAAAATGTAGAAAACATGATTTTATTATCGATTTTGGAAGACCTATCGATTTAGATAGAAAATTCCAAAATTTTAAAGCTTTTTATCATAAAACAAAACAAGATAGTTCGCTTTTTAGTTATAACAAGATAAGTTTAAAATTTGGTAATCAAGTTATAGCTACAAAAAAATAGGAGTTATGGAAAACAATAAAATAGCCGTAGGATTAGACATAGGAACAACAAAAATTGTTGCTATGATTGGGCAATATAACGAGTACGGTAAAATGGAAATTTTGGGCGTTGGAAAATCCAAAAGCCTTGGTGTACACAGAGGAGTAGTTAACAACATTACACAAACTATTCAGTCCATTCAGCAAGCCATTCAAGAAGCCGAAACCGACTCGGGAATTAAAATCACCGAAGTAGAAGTAGGCATTGCTGGACAGCACATACGCAGTCTTCAACATAGCGATTACATTACTCGATCCAACGATGAAGATGTAATAGACGAAGAAGATATCGATCGTCTTTGCAATCAAGTACACAAGTTGGTAATGCTTCCGGGTGAGGAAATAATACACGTATTACCTCAAGATTTTAAAGTAGATGGACAATCGGAAGTTAAAGAACCCGTAGGAATGTACGGAGCGCGTTTAGAAGCCAATTTTCATGTTGTAGTCGGGCAAGTTTCTTCAATACGAAACATTGGGCGTTGTGTAAAAAGTGCAGGATTAGAGCTTTCGGGCATTACACTTGAACCACTTGCTTCGGCAAACGCCGTATTAAGTCAAGAAGAAAAAGAAGCCGGAGTAGCCCTTATCGATATAGGAGGAGGTACCACCGATTTAGCCATTTTTAAAGACGGAATTATTCGACATACCGCCGTAATACCTTTTGGTGGAAACGTAATTACTGAAGATATAAAAGAAGGATGTTCTATAATTGAAAAACAAGCCGAGTTGTTAAAAATAAAATTTGGTTCGGCTTGGCCGGGCGAAAATAAGGATAATGAAATTGTTTCTATTCCCGGGCTTAGAGGAAGAGAACCAAAAGAAATTACACTTAAAAATCTTTCTAAAATTATTCATGCTCGCGTAGTAGAAATAATTGAACAAGTATATCTTGAAATCAAGAATTACGGTCATGAAGAACAAAAGAAAAAACTTATTGCCGGTATCGTACTTACAGGAGGAGGGGCACAATTAAAACACTTAAAACAACTCGTAGAATACATTACCGGAATGGATACTCGCGTAGGATACCCTAACGAACACCTTGCCGGAAATACACAAAGCGATGCCACTACTCCAATGTATGCTACTGCTGTTGGGCTAGTGCTTAATAGTCTGGAGAATAAATTAAAAGAAGCTAATTTTAAAGAAGATGTTTTAGAGAACGTCATAGAAGAAAAAGAGAGTCAAGAAGAAGTAGCAGTAGAAAAAAAATCGAGAAAACCGAAGAAAGGATTTTTAGACGGATGGGGAGAAAAGTTAAAAAAATTCTTAGACGATGCCGAATAAAAATTCACAAAGCAATATAGAAAAATAAACCTCACATACAAATAATAGATTATGAACCAAAAAACAGAATTTGACAATATCGCGTTCGATTTACCAAAAAATCAGTCCAATGTGATTAAGGTAATTGGAGTTGGAGGTGGCGGAAGCAATGCCATTAATCACATGTTCCGTCAAGGAATTAAAGGAGTAGATTTTGTTATTTGCAATACCGATGCACAATCGTTAGAAAACAGTCCGGTGCCTAATAAAATTCAACTAGGAGTTTCCTTAACCGAAGGACTGGGAGCCGGAGCCAATCCTCAAATTGGCGAACAAGCTGCTGTTGAAAGTTTAGAAGAAATTAAAAGCATGCTTACCACCAACACCAAAATGGTATTTATTACAGCCGGAATGGGAGGAGGAACCGGAACCGGAGCAGCGCCCATCATTGCTAAGATAGCAAAAGAGCTAGATATATTAACTGTGGGAATTGTTACCATTCCGTTTCAATTTGAAGGTAAAATGCGTAATGAGCAAGCCCAAATTGGGGTTGAAAACCTTCGTAACAATGTAGACTCACTAATAGTTCTAAATAATAATAAATTACGTGAGGTTTATGGTAATTTAGGTTTTAAAGCAGGATTTTCAAAAGCCGACGAGGTTTTAGCAACAGCAGCAAGAGGAATAGCCGAAGTAATTACCCACCATTATACTCAAAATATTGACCTTCGTGATGCCAAAACCGTATTGGCAAATAGCGGGACAGCCATTATGGGTAGTGCCTCTTCCGGAGGCGCCAATCGTGCACACGAAGCCATAAGCAAAGCACTAGACTCTCCGTTGTTAAACGATAATAAAATTAAGGGAGCTAAAAATGTATTGCTGCTTATCGTGTCCGGAACTGAAGAAATAACAATAGATGAGATTGGTGAAATAAGTGATTACATTCAAACAGAAGCCGGTAATAATGCAAACATTATTATGGGAATTGGTGACGATGATGCGCTAGAAGGCAATATTGCCATTACCGTAATTGCAACCGGATTTAACTCAGAACAACAACACGAAATCGTTAACACCGAAGCTAAAAAAATAATCCATATACTTGGAAATGAACAACCTGCGCAACAAGAGCTCTCGCCAACTCCCACGGCAACCCCAATAGAGCTTCCTAATTTAGAAACCCAAGAACCCAAAAAAACGAGTGTTGAAGAGCCTCAAGAAGTTATTAGACACACGCTATTTGATGATGAACAATGGGTAGAAACAAAAAGAAACGAACCTTTTACCGGTTATATTGAAACATCAGAATTAATTAAAAATTTAGATGTTACCTATGAGGAAGTGACTATAACACACATGGCTGAGTTTAAACAGATTAATATTAATGAAATAGATGTAAATGATTTTGAAATAATTGAAGCCACAAATGAAGATGATAA
>JALWYP010000393.1 GCA_026992695.1 Flavobacteriaceae bacterium | reverse complement strand
ATATGTAGTAGCTCCGGATGAAATCATACCCGGCGAAGCAAATTACTATGCTTCAACAATGGCTGATGGGTTTGATTTTGCTAATATTTTAGTAAAAACCAGAGAAGGGCGACCTATTAAAATAGAACGCAATACACTTTCAAAAAATAACGGAAAAGCAAATGCAAGGGTTTATGCTTCGGTTCTATCATTGTATGACATTAATAGGTTAAACGGTCCGGTTGCCGATGGAGAAGAAACTACTTGGGAAGATTTTGATTCAAAAATAAAGCAAGAATTAGAAGCCCTTTCCGATAAAAATATTGTATTGCTTACGCAAACATTTGCAAGTCCTTCTACTGAAAAATTAATAAAAGAATTTACCGTAAAGTATCCTAATATTAAACACGTAGTTTATGATACGGTTTCATGTTCTGATGCATTAGATGCATTCCAAAATAAATTTGGAACAAGAGCATTACCCAATTACGATTTTTCTAAAGCCGAAGTAATTGTTTCGGTAGGTGCAGATTTATTAGGAGATTGGCAAGGTGGAGGACATGACGCTAGCTATGCGAAAGGAAGAGTTCCTAAAAACGGAAAAATGTCTCACCACGTACAGTTTGAAGCAAATATGACACTTTCCGGGGCAAATGCAGATATTCGTGTTCCTGCAACGCCCTCGCAACAAATGAAGATTTTAAATGCTTTAACAGGCGGAAGCACTTCGGGATTACCTTCAAAAATAGCCGAAGCTGTTGCAAAAGCTAAATCAAAATTACAAAAAGCAGGCTCAAAAGGAGTAATTATCACCGGATTACCGGATATTAACGCACAAATGAAAGCACTAGAATACAATAGTGCAAGTGTCGTAATAGATGCCAACAAACCCAGATTGGTAAGAAAGGGAAGCAATGCACAAGTAAATCAGACTGTAAAAGATATTATTTCGGGTAACGTTAATGGGTTAATTACCGTAGGAGTAGATCCTGTTTATTCTCTGCCAAACGCTGAAGCCTTTGCTGAAGCCTATCAACAATTAGATTTTACATTAGCATTTTCCATGAAAATGGATGCAACTGCTTCTTTAGCAAAATATGTTGCGGCGACTCCTCATTACTTAGAGTCTTGGGGTGATGCACAACTTGTAAAAGGTGAATTTAGTTTAACACAACCTACTATTAATCCATTATTTAATACACGTCAGTTTCAGGATAGTTTATTAAAATGGTTGGGAAGTGATCAAAAATATTACGATTATATAAAAGAAAATTGGTCAAGTAACATACTTGCCGGAAGCTCATGGAACCAAGCACTACACGATGGGGTAATAGAAAGTAGTGTAGCGATAGAAACCGAAATGGTGCCTACAGAAGGAGAAGCTACACTCGAAAATACAACTACTCATGGTGCTTTTGCTTTTAATTCTACTGAAGGAGGATACGAACTTACACTTTACACTAAAACTTCTTTAGGGGATGGTCAACAAGCTAATAATCCTTGGCTTCAAGAAATGCCCGATCCCATAACACGAACTTCTTGGGATAATTACTTAACTATGAGTGCGGCTGATGCCGAAGAACTTGGCGTTAGAAACTGGCATACATCAAATGGCGCATTAAACGGAAGTTATGTAACAATCGCTATGGGCGATGTTGTTTTAGAAGATGTTCCGATAATAATTCAACCAGGACAAGCTAAAGGCTCAGTAGGATTAGCATTAGGTTATGGAAAAATTGCTGCCATACAGGAAGAAATGCAAACCGGAGTAAATGCTTATCCTTTATATCAAAATTTTTCAACATTGCAAAACGTGCAAATCGAAAAATCTTCCGGAGAGCATCATTTTGCTAGCGTGCAAATGCAAAATACCATGGCGGGAAGAAGCCATGATATTATAAAAGAAACAACATTAGAGATATTTAACACCAAAGATGTTCATCATTGGAATCCCACACCCGAAGTAGCAAAAGGGATGGAGGAAGTGTCTATCCGTTCGGAAGATGCAGATCTGTGGACATCTTTTGATGATACCGTAGGACACCATTTTAACTTGTCTATAGACCTTAACGCCTGTACCGGTTGTGGAGCTTGCGTAATAGCCTGTCACGCCGAAAACAATGTTCCCGTTGTAGGAAAAACAGAAGTAAGAAAGTTTAGAGATATGCATTGGTTGCGAATAGATAGATATTATTCTTCCGCCAAGACTTTCGAACAAGAAATAAAAGACCTAAAAGAGCTTCCTGCTTTCGAAACTTACGAAAAAGTAGAGATCGCTTACCAAGAAAACCCCGAAGTGGCTTTTCAACCGGTAATGTGTCAACACTGTAACCACGCACCTTGTGAAACAGTATGTCCTGTTGCGGCAACTTCTCATGGTCGTCAAGGTCAGAACCATATGGTGTATAACCGTTGTGTGGGTACTCGCTACTGCGCAAACAACTGTCCCTATAAAGTTCGTAGATTTAACTGGTTCTTGTATTCTGAAAATGATGAATTTGATTTTAACATGAATAATGATTTAGGAAGAATGGTGCTAAACCCAGATGTGGTAGTACGTTCAAGAGGGGTGATGGAAAAATGCTCGATGTGTATTCAAATGACTCAAAAAACTATCTTAGATGCAAAAAGAGAAGGACGTGCGGTAAAAGATGATGAATTTCAAACCGCTTGTTCTGCAGCTTGTGATAAAGGAGCAATGGTATTTGGTGATGTAAATAATCACAGCAGTGAAGTAGCCAAGTTAAAAGAAGATAAAAGAATGTATTACATGTTAGAAGAAGTAGGTACAAAACCCAATGTTTTCTATCACGTAAAAGTTAAAAATATAGAAGAAGTTTAAATTAAGAATTAGCAAATTTTAGATATGGCGTCGCATTACGAAGCACCTATTAGAACACCTTTAATCACCGGAGATAAAACCTATCACGACATTAGTGTAGATGTTGCAGCTCCTATTGAAGGAAAAGCCAATAAATCTTGGTGGATAGTATTTACTATTGCATTAGTCGCTTTTTTATGGGGACTGGGATGTATAATTTATACCATTTCTACCGGAATAGGAGTTTGGGGATTAAACAAAACCATAAACTGGGCTTGGGATATTACTAACTTTGTTTGGTGGGTAGGTATTGGACATGCAGGAACACTTATTTCTGCCGTACTTTTACTCTTTAGACAAAAATGGAGAATGGGTATTAACCGTTCTGCAGAGGCAATGACAATTTTTGCTGTTGTACAAGCAGGATTGTTTCCAATTATTCATATGGGTCGCCCTTGGTTGGCTTATTGGGTTTTGCCTATTCCAAATCAATTTGGTTCGCTTTGGGTAAACTTTAATTCTCCATTACTTTGGGATGTATTTGCAATTTCAACCTATTTATCTGTTTCGTTGGTTTTCTGGTGGACAGGTTTATTGCCCGATTTTGCAATGATTCGCGATAGAGCTAAGACACCATTTACCAAAAAAATATATGGTATATTATCTTTTGGTTGGAGTGGAAGAGCAAAAGATTGGCAACGGTTTGAAGAAGTTTCATTAGTTCTTGCCGGATTAGCGACACCTTTAGTACTTTCGGTTCATACTATTGTATCGTTTGACTTTGCTACATCGGTAGTTCCCGGTTGGCACAGTACGATTTATCCACCATATTTTGTTGCCGGAGCTATCTTTTCCGGATTTGCAATGGTACAAACGCTATTAATAACGATGCGTAAGGTATCTAATTTAGAAAATTATATTACCATTCTTCATATCGAAAATATGAACTTGGTGATTCTACTTACAGGAGGAATCGTTACAGTCGCCTACTTAACCGAATATTTTATAGGATGGTATTCTGGTATTCCTTATGAAAACTATACCTACCTTTCTTTTGGTGCAGCTACCGGACCTTATTGGTGGGCGTTCTGGGCATTGATAATCTGTAACCTAATTGTGCCGTTAACTCTTTGGGTTAGAAAATGGAGAAGAAACATCCTTTGGACATTTATTGTTTCTATTATTATAAATATAGGAATGTGGTTTGAACGTTTTGATATTATTGTTATAGACCTTTCTAAAGATAGACTTCCTTCTTCTTGGTCAATGTTTTCTCCTACCTTTGTAGATATTGGAATCTTTATGGGAACAATAGGTTTCTTCTTTGTGCTTTTCTTGTTATATGCAAGAACATTCCCGGTTATTGCACAAGCAGAAGTAAAATCTATTTTAAAATCCTCCGGAGATAATTACAAACGTTTACGTGCCGAAAAAGGA
>JALWYP010000392.1 GCA_026992695.1 Flavobacteriaceae bacterium | reverse complement strand
CCTATATTCTTAGTCAATCCGTATTTACAAACCGCTTTCAAACTTCCGCCTTGCGCACCAACACCCGGAACTAATAAAAAACTTTCCGGTACAATCTGTCTTATTTCTTTAAAATATTCGGCTTTTGTGGCGCCTACTACATACATTAAATTTTGACTGTTTTTCCATTGTTTAGAGGTCTCCAAAACTTTTTTATAAAACGCTTTATCTCCTGCTTTTTTGGTTTGAAAATCGAAAGCGCCTTCATTTGATGTTAATGCTAATAATATGGTGTGTTTTTCTTTAAAAGCCAAAAACGGTTCGACCGAATCTTTACCCATATAAGGAGCTACCGTAATACTATCAAATCCTAAATCGTTAAAAAAAGCTTTGGCATACATTTGCGATGTATTACCAATATCACCTCGCTTAGCATCGGCTATGGTAAAAATATCGGGGTAATTTTTATTTAGGTAATCAATAGTTTTTTTTAATGCTTGCCAACCTTTTATTCCGTGGGCTTCATAAAAAGCAAGGTTGGGCTTATACGCTACAGTAAAAGGATGAGTAGCTTCAATAATGGCTTTATTAAATTCAAAAATCGGATCTTCTTCTTTCAATAAATACGTTGGTATTTTCTGTAAATCAACATCTAATCCTACGCACAGAAAGGATTGTTTTTTATGTATTTCGGAAATTAATTTTTCAGTATTCATGAGTTTTATTCTTTTCCGTCTACATAATCTTGTAAATACGCAAAACGTTTTGTAAGTTTTCCTTTGGAAGTAGTTACCCGAGCTCGTTCTAGTATTCCGTCTTTGTCTCCATTAAAAAAAGCGGGGATCACATGTTTTATAAACATTTTCCCGAAACCTTCACTTGCATCTTTAGGTAATTCGCACGGAAGATTATCTACTGCCATTACCGTGATGGCTCCGGGAGCATCAAAAGCAACTTCGGTTTCGGATATTGGATTATAACCGTAAAATGGGTCTGCGATGGTAGAGGGTCTTATGGTTGAAGCAACAGGACCATCGATATCGCAAGATATATCGGCTACCAAATTGATATTAAAATCGGGATGTTTTGCATCCTCCCGAGTAAATAGATAAGGAGCACCATCGCCATAAAAATGTCCGGCTATAAACATATCGGTTACCTTTGCAAAACGCATAAAATTGCTTTCGTATTCTTCGGGATGGTTATAAAAAATGTATTTATCCCAATGTTTTCCATCTTTTCGTTTGTTGTAATTATGAATTCCTATTTTACAATATACCGGCACTTCATACGTATTGTGTAAATATTCTTCAACAGTAACTTGCTTAATTTTTAAGTGATCTAGTATTTCTTTAGCACCATGTGCTACTTTTCCGTTTCCGGTTAGGAGTATTTTAATAGCAGGTAGTTTAATTTTATCTAATTCGGCTTTTACTTCTTTTAAATCATGTAACTGTTCTACTTTGGGAAGATTAAAAAGTTTATCTCTTAATCCCAATGCTTTAAATCCGTTGTAGGCACCTACTAATCCGGCATACCTTCCAAATCCTATAAGTCTGTGTCCTTTTTCATTAACGATGGTTTCGTGGTCATAAAATTCAATCTTTTTATCCAAAATAGCTTGTAATAATTTTCGGTTATAAGGTTGCTTTTTTATGGTATGGCTAAAAAAGAAATATTTTTTATTCGGAATTAATGCTTCAATGGGTACCTCTTTAACACCCAACATTACATCACAAGCTGTAACATCATTAGTAACCTTAAAACCGGCTTTTATATAATCATCGTCTTTAAAAAACCGAATGTCGCTACTTTCAACAATAAGTTTAGCATTGGGAAATTTTTCGATGACTTCTTGGCAGGCTCTTGGCGAAAAAACTACTCTTCTGTCCGGCGGAGTTTTACGTTCTTTAATTAAAGCGAAGTGTATTGGCATTTGGTACACATTTTGAAAGATTAGCAATTGTTGCAAAGATACATTTTAATATTATATCTTTGCGAGCTAGTTTTTGTAAAAAACAGAGTTCTTTGAAACGTAATTTTTGTTAAAAACCGGGGCCGACTGGTTTTGACAGCGAGGTAAATTACTATGTAAGCATACCGAGCGCTGAAATACAGCTCGTAAATCTCATAATTCACACTTTTAAACGGCGATAATAACTTCGCTCTTGCTGCATAATCTGAATTATAGTAGGATTAGCCTAGTCCCGCAAGGCGGGAAAGCAAGAAGTCTCTCAATTACCTTGGTTTACGGTGATTGAACCAGAGGCTTCGTAAAAGTAAACCTAGTTCTTATAGTGCTTTGATATAAGGGCGAAACTCAAATTAAAGCTAAGCCGTAATCAGGTCGTCTTCAATCAGGTTACGGACTAAAATTAATTGAAGAATAAGTATGTAGAAAGCATTGTGATTACTTGTTTGGACGAGGGTTCGAATCCCTCCGGCTCCACTTCTTAAAGCCACTTTTGTGGCTTTTTTTGTTTGCCTGCGGGATTCGTTTTCCAGCGCGGCAAGCTGGCAGCTCTCTCTAAATGTCCACAGGACATTTACAGGTGCGTTCGCTCCTCTTCGGCTCTATTTAAAGAAATATCTTTGTGGTTGTTCTTAAAATTTCTTTCGAACTAGATAGTTAAAAAAATTATATTTGTTGCTACGTAAATTAATACAAAAAAATGAAAAGATTTATAGAAAACCTGCCTAAAGCAGAACTTCATTTACATATTGAAGGTACCTTTGAACCGGAATTAATGTTTAAAATAGCAAATCGAAATAGTATTGAAATTCCGTTTAAATCAGTTAAAGAAATTAAAGATGCTTACCAATTTTCTTGCTTACAAGATTTTTTAAATATTTATTATCAAGGAGCAAATGTATTACAAACCGAAGAAGATTTTTTTGATCTAACTTACTCCTATCTCACAAAATGTAACGAGCAAAACGTTCGCCATACTGAGATTATGTTTGACCCGCAAACCCATACCAAAAGAGGAATTCCTTTTCAAACAGTAATTAATGGTATTGTAAAAGCGCAAGAACAGGCAAAAAGCAAATTAGGCATTACCTCACTACTAATTATGAGTTTTTTACGTCATTTATCGGAAGAAGATGCTTTTAAAACATTAGAAGAATCGCTTCTGTATAAAAATAAAATTACTTGCGTGGGTTTAGATTCTTCCGAAAGAGGAAATCCCCCAAGTAAATTTAAAAATGTTTATGCAAAAGCAGTAGAATTAGGATATATTCCTGTTGCCCACGCAGGCGAAGAAGGGGATTCCGATTATGTTTGGGAGGCAATTGATATTTTAAAAATAAAACGTATTGACCACGGAAACAATGCTTTACAAGACACTAATCTAGTGCAAGAAATAATCAAGCGAGATATTGCTCTAACTGTTTGCCCATTATCGAATTCTGCTTTAAAAGTAGTAGAAAATTTAGAAGAACATCCTTTAAAAGAAATGCTCAATCTGGGTTTAAAAGTAACTGTAAATTCGGATGACCCTGCATTTTTTGGCGGACAACTAAACAAAAATTATATCGAAATACAAAAAGCTTTAAATTTAAGTAAAAAAGATATGTATACTTTGGCTAAAAACTCTTTTCAATTTTCCTTTTTAGATGAATATACCAAACAAAAATATCTAACGGAATTAGAAACATATTACCAAAAAAATTGTGCAACTACAACCAGTTAGTAAAGAATAAAAAAAGACCATCTTACCCGACAGCCTTTTTATAAAATTATTTTATATTACTTTTCAATGGGTAAATTATTTGCTTGCCAAGCTAAAATACCACCATCCATATCATGAACTTCTTCAAAACCAATTCTGGAAAGAATTTTAGTTGCATTACCGCTTCTATGCCCAGAACGGCAATATACATACACCGGTTTAGACTTGTCTAAGCTACTTACTTTAGAATTAAAACCATCACAGGTAACGCATATATTCACAGCTCCTTTTAAATGGCCTTCGTTAAATTCTTCCGGTGTTCTAACATCAACTAATTGAACTTTTTTAGACTGAATAACATCATAAAACTCTTTTGGTGTGTTTAAATAGGTTTTTTCTTGCTTTACAACTTCTTTCTGGGTAGCTGTAACAGTTTGATTATCTGAGTTTTTTATTGTTGGCGTGTTTTTACAAGATTGTAAAGTTAGCATTAAACCAAATGCTAAAAATAGTAGTAGTGTTTTCATGATTATATTTTTTTTATAAAAAACAAAGGTAAAGTTTTTTATTAAAAAAACCCCCTTTCTTTTTTTAAGAAAGGGGG
>JALWYP010000391.1:1542-4288 GCA_026992695.1 Flavobacteriaceae bacterium | reverse complement strand
CTCCACCCAAAAACTATACACAAGATTACATTACTTGTTTTAAGGCATTGCATCCTTATGTAGATTATTTTGTGCTAAATGTGAGTTGCCCTAATGTTTCAAGTCATGCAAAACTAACAGATAAAGACTACCTAATCGAATTAATAAAAGCTGTTCAAAAAGAAAATAAATCATTTGCTGTTCAAAAACCTATTTTATTAAAAATTGCTCCCGATTTAAATACGCTTCAGTTAGATGAAATTATCGAAATTGTTTCAGAAACTAAAATTGAAGGTGTAATCGCAACCAATACTTCAATAAGTAGGGAAGGACTTCTTTCTGAAAACAAAAAAGAATGGGGCGGCTTAAGCGGAAAACCTATCGCCGATAAGTCTACTCAAGTAATTAGATATCTTCACAAAAAAAGCAACGGAGCGTTTCCTATTATAGGTGTGGGCGGTATCCATTCGGCTCAAGATGCACTGGATAAAATTGAAGCCGGAGCTTCGCTTATTCAAATTTTCACCGGATTTATATATGAAGGACCCTCATTGATAAAAAAAATTAATAAAGCAATAAGTAGTGCATGATAGAAAATTTAGTTGCTTTTTCAATTGCTTCATTTCTACTGGCGTTATCACCGGGTCCAGATAATATTTATGTGTTAGCACAATCGCTTGCCAATGGTTCTAAAAGCGGATTGGCTACATCTGCTGGTTTGGTTAGTGGTGTATTGGTTCACACAACGCTTTTGGCTTTAGGTATTTCTGCTATTATTGCGACTTCTCCTGCCTTATTTTATGGAATTAAAATAGCCGGAGCAACCTATTTATTATACTTAGCATATGTTGTTTATAACAGTGATGCAAGTATTTCTTTGCATACAAAAGCGCCTAAAAGATCTCTTTTAAGCTTATTTAAACAAGGGTTTGTTATGAACCTTATTAACCCGAAAGTATTGGTGTTTTTTCTAGGGTTTTTTCCGGGATTTTTGTGGGATAACAAACAACAAACCATTTTTCAGTTTTATGTTTTGGGAGTTGTGTTTATGGTTGTGGCATTTATCACTTTTGCAAGCATATCGCTACTAGCAGGGAGTGTTTCAAATTACTTAAGTAAGCATAAAAAAACAGGCTTGGTTTTAAAATGGATGCAGGTTGTTGTATTTATAGGTATTGCTGTTTTTATCTTAATACCTTAATAATACTTTTATTACTAATTTAAAATCCTTATTTTGCAATATGCTAAAAATGGTATATTCCATACGACATTTTTTTGAAAAACATGGGTTTTATGTTAGTTCTAGGTTTGCCGAAAGGTTAGGGATTAGAGCAAAAAGCGTACGGTTGTTTTTTATTTACCTATCGTTTGCTACAGTAGGAATGGGATTTGCGTTTTATATTACATTAGCATTTTTATTACGACTAAAAGATTTGGTTTACACAAAAAGAAGTTCGGTTTTTGACCTATGACAAAGTTATTTCAAACAAAATTATACACAGCACTACTATTGTTAATTCTGGTTTTTTTAACCGGAATTTTAGGGTTTCGGTATTTTTCAAGTTACACTTGGATAGATGCTATTTATATGACGGTAATTACAATAACTACAGTAGGTTTTGGAGAAGTACAACCCTTAGATTCTTTCGATAAAATATTTACATCTATATTAATACTCTCAAGTATTTTTATTGTTGGGTATGCTATTTCGGTAATTACCGAATACCTCTTAAGTAAAAATAACATAGGTAACTTAAAACAAAAACGAATGGAAAAGAAAATTGCCAAATTGAAAAACCATATCATTGTTTGTGGCTATGGTAGAAACGGAAAACAAGCTGCTCATAAGTTACATGCTTATAAACAACCCTTTGTTGTTATTGAAAAAAACCAAGATATTGTTGAAAAATATGCTAATGACGAATATTTGTTTGTTTTAGGAAATGCCAATGAAGACGAAATACTTAAAAAAGCAGGAGTAGAGCAAGCACAAACGCTAATTTGTGCACTGCCTAGCGACGCAGATAATCTTTTTATTGTTTTATCGGCACGACAAATAAAAAAAGAGTTAAAAATTATAAGTCGCGCTTCTGAAGAAACCACACAAAAGAAATTAAAACTCGCAGGTGCAGATAATGTTATTATGCCAGATAAAATAGGAGGGGAGCATATGGCTTCGCTTGTAGTAACACCAGATTTGGTTGAGTTTCTTGATAATCTTGCTGTTTCGGGTGATGATGATAGTATTAATGTGGAACAAATACCTTTTAAAAATATTTGTCCAAGCGGGGAAGAAAAGGCAATTAGCAAATTAGATATTAGAAAACGTACAGGTTGCTCAATAATAGGTTACAAAACTCCTGAGGGTGAATATATTGTAAACCCGGAACCTTCAACAGTTATTAAACAACGGTCTAAACTTATACTGCTAGGACGACCATTACAAATTGAAAGATTAAAACAATTGTATCATATTTAAAAACTTGCTTGTATTGCAAATCTGCGACAATATATTCTTATTGTGAAATTAAGGCTTGTCTGTAAATAATAAAAAGACTAACCAAAACATTTCGTCAACATTCTAGTTCCTGCAACCCATTTCGCTAATTTAACATAGTAAAATTTGACAGACCCATTTTTTTTTGCCATCTTGCTTACCTGTTAAATTTAATTTACTAATCAATTTATATTATGAAGAAATTATTTGTTTTACTACTCGCATTTGCAGGACTGCAAACTGCTGTCCACGCACAGGGCACTTACAAAA
>JALWYP010000391.1:0-1532 GCA_026992695.1 Flavobacteriaceae bacterium | reverse complement strand
GCACAAGAGTCTCATAAAATGGGAATGGATGAAAAAATCGATAAAGCCTTTGGCAATGCCACAGGTTGGTTTGTCGAATTTATTTTTGCAAAAATACCGATTGGTAATGTAGAAGTATATTGGGTTTTATTCCCTTTAATTTTAGGAGCTTTATATTTCACCTTTTATTTTAAGTTTATTAATTTTAGAGGTTTTTTTACGTCCATAAAAATTGTGAGTGGTAAGTACGATGATGTTGAAGGAAGAAAAGATCACAAAGTAGAAATTGAAGAAAAAGCAGAAATTTTTACCGATGATGGTGACAACCCGGATACCATACGAGTAGAAGGACACGACGGAGAGGTTTCTCATTTTCAAGCACTCACAGCAGCTTTATCGGCAACAGTTGGTTTAGGTAACATTGCTGGCGTTGCCATTGCTGTATCTATAGGTGGAGCAGGTGCTACTTTTTGGATGATTGTAGCCGGATTTCTCGGTATGGCATCTAAATTTGTTGAATGTACCTTAGGTGTAAAATATAGAGATATTGAAGCAGACGGAACCGTTTTTGGAGGACCGATGTATTATTTGCGAAAAGGTTTACACTCTAAAGGAATGGGAGGTCTAGGGAAAATTCTAGCCGCAATTTTTGCAATTTTTGTAATTGGAGGATCTTTTGGAGGTGGAAATATGTTTCAGGTAAATCAAGCCTTTCAATTGGTTGAAAATATTACAGGAGGCGAAAACTCATTTTTACACGGCTATGGTTGGGCTTTTGGTTTGGTGATGGCAATTTTAGTAGGTATTGTAATTATAGGAGGTATTAAATCTATTGCCAAAGTAACCGACAAGATTGTGCCTTTTATGGTAGTGATTTATGTGCTGGCTTCTTTGTTTATCATTTTTGTAAATTATGATAAAATTGGCTGGGCACTTGGTCAGATTATAGATGGAGCTTTTAGTCCCGAAGGTGTTGCCGGAGGTGCTGTAGGTGTATTGGTTCAAGGATTTAGAAGAGCTGCATTTTCAAACGAGGCGGGAATAGGATCTGCTTCTATTGCGCATTCTGCTGTAAAAACTAAATATCCTGCATCTGAAGGAATGGTAGCCTTACTTGAACCTTTTATCGATACCGTTGTAGTTTGTACCATGACAGCATTAGTATTAATAATTACCGGTTTTGTAAATCCCGAAAATGCTTCACTTAATGATGCACAAGCTATTTTGTTAACTACAGATGCTTTTTCGTCTGTAATATCTTGGTTTCCGTATGTGCTTACCATAGCAGTAGTACTGTTTGCTTTTAGTACAATGATTTCGTGGTCTTACTACGGTTTTCAAGGTTGGTCATACCTCTTTGGAAGAAGTAAAAAAATGGAATACACCTACAAACTTATCTTTTGTTTATTTGTTATTGTTGGTGCCGCCGCTAGTTTAGGTTCTGTAATTGGATTTTCTGATGCAATGATTTTTGCTATGATGGTTCCTAATATGGTAGGGTTAGTTATTTTGGCTCCTAAAGTTCGTGAAGAGTTATCTAAATATATGAAAGC
>JALWYP010000390.1 GCA_026992695.1 Flavobacteriaceae bacterium | reverse complement strand
AGATTTTTATTCGGGCGATAACAATTTAAAGCTTCTGAATCAACGCTATTTACCACGATGGGTTGTTGTTGTCTTAGATGTTTTTTTTAGTTCCTTATCACTTGTAATTGTATATTATATATTATCCGGCACACCCCTTCATTTTTATAATTCTTTTAATATCTATCAACAAGGATTGTTTGCTTTGTTGGTAAGTTTACTGTTTTTTGTAATTTATAAAACCTATTCCGGAATTATAAGACATTCTACCTTTACCGATATATTAAAACTTGCTTTTGCAACATTTTCTACAGCAATTACCCTTATTTTAATAAATGTAGTTTTTCAAATTGTTAAAGGCGAACGTATTTTTTTAACTACTTCTATTTTATTGTATATGTTTGTTTCTTTTACAATAATGCTTCTTTTTAGAATTGCGGTAAAAGAGAGTTACCAATTTATTAAAAACGCTACTTTAAGAAGTGTAGCTAAGCGTGTAGCTATTATTGGAGTAGATGATTATGCTATTTCGCTAGGGAAGGCATTAGCCACAGAATCTAATATGCCGTTTAAACTAATAAGCTTTATTGCTAAAACCAATGTTGATAAAAAATATCATATTTTAGGAAAACCGGTTATTCCTATTTCAAAAAATTTTTCTGAAACGATTAAAAACCTTAATGTAGATGGTGTTTTGCTTATTAGCGAATCCTTTTCGGGAAAGGAAAGGAATGAAATTGTTGAAGCATGCCTAGAAAATGAAAAAGAAGTATTTAATGTTCCTTTACTCGAGAAATGGAATAAAAAAGAAGATATTGAAAAAAAGATTACGCCTATCGATATTGAAGACCTATTGGAACGAGACCCAATATCTATAGATGATAATTTAATTAAGTTGGATATCGAAAATCAAGTAGTTTTGGTAACCGGTGGTGCAGGATCTATAGGAAGTGAAATTGTAAAGCAAGTAGCCGATTATAGTCCTAAATTACTGGTTGTTTTAGATCAAGCTGAATCGGCATTACACGATGTAGAAATGTCTTTATTAGTTAATTATCCTAAACTATCTTTTACTACAGAATTGGCTGATGTAAGTAATATGGATCGGCTTCAAATGCTTTTTTCTAAATACAAATTTAATGTTGTTTATCATGCTGCGGCTTATAAACACGTACCAATGATTGAAAAAAACCCCCACGAAGCTGTTTACGTAAATATATTGGGTACAGTAAATCTCGCTATTTTATCTGCCTCTTACGATGTAGAAAAATTTGTAATGATATCTACAGATAAGGCGGTTAACCCGACAAACGTAATGGGAGCGTCTAAGCGGATTGCAGAAATGTATGTACAATCTTTACAAGCAGAACAAGGAGTTACTACCAAATTTATTACAACCCGTTTTGGAAATGTGTTAGGGTCTAGTGGTTCTGTAATTCCGCATTTTAGAAAACAAATTTCGCAAGGAGGACCGGTAACAGTAACTCACAAAGATATAATTAGGTATTTTATGATGATTTCTGAGGCTTGCCAACTTGTGCTACAAGCAGGAACGATGGGTAATGGAGGAGAGATTTATGTTTTTGATATGGGGAAACCTCTTAAAATTATAGATTTGGCTCAAAAAATGATTCGTCTTAGTGGTTTTGAGCCTTATGTAGATATTGATATTAAAATAACAGGCTTACGTCCGGGTGAAAAATTATTTGAAGAATTATTAAATGATGATGCTACGACACTTCCCACACATCATCCTAAAATTATGGTAGCAAAAATTCCTTCAGAAAAATTTGAAGTTATTAAACCTAAAGTAAAAAAATTAATCGAAATAGCCCGACTTGAAAACTCAGAAGAAGTGGTTAAACTCATAAAAGAACTGGTTCCAGAATACAAGAGCAACAATTCTACTTTTGAAAAACTAGATAAAAAAACAACGGTTTAAATTTTTTTATTTTTTTGCATCCATTACCACAAAGGGTATAATAACCTCTTCTAGCGATACGCCTCCGTGTTGGTAAGTGTTTCGGTAATAACTTACATAATGGTTGTAATTGTTAGGATAGGCAAAAAACAAATCACTTTTAGCAAAAATAAACGAACTGCTCATTGTAATACTTGGTAAGTGTATTTCTTTTGGATTTTTTGCAACTAGCACATCTTTCTCTTCATAGGTAAGACTCCTGCCTGTTTTGTAGCGTAAATTAGCACTAATATTACGGTCGCCTATTACTTTAGTTGGGTTTTTAACATTTATGGTTCCGTGGTCTGTTGTTATAATAAGTTTAAATCCCATACGAGAAGCTTCTTGAATAATATCTAAAAGAGGAGAGTTTTTAAACCAGCTTTGCGTGAGCGATCTGTACGATTTATCGGTAGAAGCAAGTTCTTTAATTACTTCCATTTCGGTTTTGGCATGCGAGAGCATATCTACAAAATTATAAACCACAACGATTAAGTCATTATTTTTAAGACCTTTAAAATTATCAGATAATCTTTTACCTTGTTTTAAACTGGAAATTTTATGGTAACTCCAATTTAGTTTTAACCCCAAGCGTTGTAATTGAGCTTCTAAAAATTCTTTTTCATGCATGTTTTTACCGCCTTCATCCGTATCATTAAGCCATAAATCAGGATGTAATTTTTCCATTTCGCTTGGCATTAAACCCGAAAAAATAGCATTTCTAGCATATTGAGTTGCTGTGGGTAATATGCTGTAATACATTTCTTCACTACTTTTTTTATAACTGGATTGAAGAAACGGTTCAAAGGCTTTCCATTGATCGTATCGTAAATTATCGACTACAACTAATAGTGTTTTTTCATTTTCAACTATTGGCGCAATTTTGTCTTTAAATAACGTATGCGACATGGTTGGAGCTTCTGCACCTTGTTGAAACCACTTTGAATAATTTTTATCTATAAATTTACAAAACTCGTTATTGGCTTCAGATTTTTGAGATTCAAGTATATCAAACATACCGCTATCGTCTATGTTTTCTAATTCTAACTCCCAATAAACTAGTTTTTTGTATAAATCGGTCCACTCTTCAATACTGTTAATCATTGCCAGATCCATAGCAATTTTTCTAAATTCTTGTTGGTATCCCGAAGTTGTCTTTTCAGAAACTAATCTCGAGTGATCTAAATTCTTTTTTAAACTTAGTAAAATTTGATTCGGATTAACGGGCTTAATCAAATAATCCGCAATTTTTGAACCTATAGCTTCCTCCATGATATATTCTTCCTCACTTTTGGTAATCATTACCACAGGCAGCGTTGGGTGTATTTCTTTTAATTCTTGAAGTGTTTCTAATCCAGAAAGTCCCGGCATGTTTTCGTCTAAGAAAACAATATCAAAATTGTTTATTTTTAATTCTTCAAGTGCTTCTGTACCGCTTTGTGCTGTTGTTACTTTATAATTTTTGTTTTCTAAAAAAATAATGTGAGGTTTTAATAAATCTATCTCATCATCTACCCAAAGTACTTTTATCTCATTCATATATGTATATTTGCTTTAAATTTTAATTCTAATAAAAATTTGAATACTAACAATATAAAATGTAGTAATAACAAACTTAAGATTATTAACGACCCAATTTACGGTTTTATTACAATTCCGAACGAATTGGTTTTTAATCTTATCGAGCATCCTTATTTTCAACGTTTGCGCAGAATTACCCAAATGGGCTTATCTTACTTGGTTTATCCCGGCGCGCATCACACCCGTTTTCAACATGCAATAGGAGCAATGCATTTAATGCAAAAAGCAGTTCAAGTACTTCGTTTTAAAGGAGTTGTTGTTACTGATGAAGAAGCAGAAGCATTGTATGTTGCCATTTTATTACACGATATTGGGCATGGTCCTTTTTCTCATGCTATGGAAAATAGTATCGTAAATGGTGTAAATCATGAGCAAATTTCACTTGCTTTTATGAATGAATTGAATGGCATATTTAACAACAAATTAACGCTTGCTATTTCAATTTTTAAAAACGAATACCCAAAAAAGTTTTTACATCAGTTAATTTCGGGACAATTGGATATGGATCGATTAGATTATTTAAAACGTGATAGTTTTTATACAGGTGTTTCAGAAGGTGCTATTAGCTCACAACGACTACTAAGTATGCTTAATGTTTCTAACGATATGTTGGTAATTGAAGAAAAAGGTATTTATTCTGTCGAAAAATTTTTAATTGCCAGACGATTAATGTATTGGCAAGTATATTTACATAAAACCGGACTGGTTGCCGAGCAACTTTTAATGAGGGTACTTAAAAGAGCTAAAGAAGTAACACAAAAAGGAGATCAACTCCGAGCATCTAAAGC
>JALWYP010000389.1 GCA_026992695.1 Flavobacteriaceae bacterium | reverse complement strand
CATTGGGTTTGGTCTATCGTTTTAGTGTTTTATTTAAATGTTTTTGGAACTATTTTTGAATTGTATAATTTGCAAAAAGCAAGTAAGTTTGAAATTGTGGTTCAAAATATCATACTAACCTCTTCTGTTACGGTCTTGTTTTACTTGTTAACTCCTTATTATACTCCGGAGCTTCCCGAAAACAGATTACAAATAGTTTACTTTTATGTGGCTGTAAATGTTTCATTATTTGTTTGGCGATATGCTTACATTGTTTTAATCTCTGCCCCTCGATTTTTTAAACGAGTTTTACTAATTGCAAATAAAAATGATATAGAACCACTGGTTAAATCGCTTCAAAAATCCGATCCAAATTATAAGGTGTTGGGTGTTGTAGATGCACTGAACTCTCATTTTATTTCTTTATCTGAAGAAATTGAAGAACTTACTAAAACTGAGGGAATAGAAAAAATTATTGAAGCCTATCAAATCTCAGAAGTAGTAGTAGCTGTTCCTTCTGAAACCGGAATGACTTTAGATTTAAATAATCAACTTATTAAAACATTAGAAAAGGGAGTGGTTATTAGAGAATATACACAAGTATATGAAGAAATTACACACCGAGTTCCTGTGCATCATGTGAGTAAAGATTTTTATAGATACTTCCCTTTTAGTAGAAGTAATCAAAATAAATTATATTTATTTTTTCATCGATTTTTAGATGTCTTATTTTCAACTATTGGTTTACTATTAGGAATTTTACTCTTACCTATTGTACTTGTCGGAAATTTGTTAGGTAATAGAGGACCGTTAATATACACTCAAAATAGAGTAGGTAGAAATGGAAAAACGTTTAAAATTTTCAAACTGCGAAGTATGATTGTTGATGCCGAAAAAGATGGAGCCAAGTACGCATCAAAAGTAGATAATAGAATTACTCGTTTCGGAAAATTTTTAAGAAAATCTCGTTTTGATGAAATCCCCCAGTTTATTAATGTATTAAAAGGAGAAATGAGTATTATTGGTCCGCGTCCTGAACGACCGGTGTTTGTAAAAGAATTAACTAAAGAAATTCCATTTTACGAAATTCGACATATTATTAAACCGGGACTTACCGGATGGGCTCAAGTAAATGCAAAATATGGTTCTTCGACTGAAGATGCACTAGAAAAACTTCAATACGATTTGTATTATATTAAACACAGAAGCTTCTTTTTAGATATAAGCATTGTTATAAAAACGCTGAGTACTATTATTTTTTATAGAGGGCAATAACAATATTGATACGTCTTTATTTTTTAAAAATAGGAATTAGGTAAGAAATCGTATAGCCATACCCTACACCAAAATCGCTGTAATCGTTTGTCTTGTTGAAGCCGGGAATGTACAGATTGTCATAATTTTCGGGTTTTACTTCGGCTATTTTTCTTTTTAATTGTAGGTTGATACTTAGAAATAAATTAGTTATAATTTCGGTTTTTACACCCACAATAAGTTCTAACCAATGTGCGGTTAAACCCGAAAACTCTTGCGATGTTTCTACAAATGGATTTGGAAAATCATGATTGGTTGTATAAATACTATATCCGGTAAGTTCTTGTTTAAATGTTGAAAAACCATATCGTAAACCTGCAAATATGGCATTATTCATATTTAACCAATTGCTATAAGCATTGTAATCAGCTCCTAATTTAATATAACTACCTGTGGTTGTGTTGGTAAGGTTTGGTTTGTTCCAATCCTTTTTTTCAGAACCCAATTCGGCTGCGAAATAAAAATTTTTAGAAAATCTAAAATCGCCCACAACTTCAAAACCTGAATATCCTTTTTCTAAAAAAGTTCGAAGCGGTTTACTAATATCAGCTCCTATTCGCAAACCGTATTTGTGCTTGGGGGATAATGTGTCTTGTTGTTTTTGGTCTTCTTCTTGTGCTACTAAAGATGTTGTAGCAAACACAAGACTAATGTAAAATAGAAATATGTGTGCTTGTTTCATCTTTAACAGTGGTTTGTAAAAGGTTAATTTGTTGTATCCAATTGGTTGTGTTTTCTGTCTCAAGTTGTGCGTCCAAGTTGTTGTAATTTACCTTGTAACCGCAGGCTCGGTTTATATATTCCGGTTGGGTTTGGTAGGTAAAGGTAACAACATCGTAGTTTCCGGTGTCTTCTTCATTGTCATTTTTTATGAAAAATAATTTTGTTACCGATGTGTTTGTGTTTAACGGAATGGCTATAGAATCTGTTGTTGCTTGGTGAAGCAAAACAACGGGATTTTCTTCATCGGTTTTTATGGTTAACGAGGTTACTTCTTTAGAAACTTCGGGATTAATAAAGTCTTTAAAGGTGATAATTAATAATGGTGTTGTTGGGCTTCCTTCTTCGCAAATGTCATCGCTGGTGCAACCCGATATCATAAAAATTAACACGAAACTAATTATTGATTTTTTAATCATTCTATATTCTTTTTTCCAAAAGTACAACATTTTCTACATGATGCGTCTGCGGAAACATATCTACCGGTTGTACTTTAGTTACTTTGTAGTATTTATCTAGTAAAGCCAAGTCTCTTGCTTGTGTAGCGCTGTTGCAACTTACATAAACAATTTTTGTAGGTGCAACTTTAATAAGTTGTTTTATAACGTCTTTGTGCATTCCGTCTCTAGGCGGATCTGTAATTATTACATCAGGTTTTTCGTTCTGCAAAATAAATTGTTGGGTAAAAATCTTTTTCATATCTCCGGCAAAAAATTGTGCATTGTTAATGTTATTAATTTTCGCATTTTCTTTTGCAGCTTCAATGGCTTCGGGAACGGCTTCAATACCAACTACCTTTTTGGCTTGTTTTGCCACAAATTGTGCAATGGTTCCTGTTCCTGTATAGAGATCGTAAACAATTTCATTTCCGGTTAAACCGGCAAAATCACGAGTTATTTTATACAATTCGTAAGCTTGAGCACTATTGGTTTGGTAAAAAGATTTAGCGGTAATTTTAAACCGAAGTCCTTCCATTTGTTCAAAAATATGATCTTTTCCGCTAAAACATATTACATTTTGGTCGTATATGGTATCGTTTCCTTTGCTATTAATAACATATTGTAGTGAGGTTATTTCGGGAAAATTAGTAGAAATGGCTTGTAGTAATTGTTCGCGTTTTTCTTTATAAAATTGTAAAAGTACCATAATCTCTTTTGTAGAGGAGGTTCTAATCATAAGTGTTCTTAATAAGCCTTCTTGATTTCGAACGTTAAAAAAAGAAATGTTAAGTTCTTCGGCTTTTTGCTTTATAAACTGTCTAATGGCATTGCTGGGATCGGCTTGTAACCAACACTTATTTATATCTAAAATTTTATCCCACATTCCGGGAATATGAAAACCCAAAGCATTTTTGTTTTCAATTACTTCATTGCTGTTAATTTGATCTAATGTTAGCCATTTATTATTGCTAAAAGAAAATTCCATTTTATTTCTATAGTAATACTGTTCGGCAGATCCAATAATTGGGAAAACTTTTGGTAGGGTAATATTACCAAGGCGTTTTAGATTGTTTTCAACTTCTTGTTGTTTATAAAAAAGTTGAAACTCATACGCCATATGTTGCCATTTACAACCACCACAAGTACCAAAATGTTCGCAAGCGGGTTGTGTTCTTTTTTCTGATAAATTATCGAAACGTATTGCAGTTGCTTCGTAATAGTTTTTTCTTTTTTTAAAAGTTTTAACTGTACAAATGTCGCCGGGAATGGCATTTTTTATAAAAATCACCTTTCCGTCAGGAGCTTTTGCAATAGCTTTACCTTTTGCTCCAGCATCTATCACTTCAATATTTTCAAAAATAATGTGTTTGTTACGTTTTCTAGCCATAGCCGGCAAAGGTAATTATTATTTATGCTAACTGTCAAATTATAACTTTAATTAATAACTAGACAGTATATTAATTTGGTAGTTTATTTTTCAATCTTATTTTCATTAAAGGCAGAAGGGAGCAGTGCCGGTATAAGTTTAATTAGTAAGGGAAGAAGCAAGCTGCCACCCGGAACCAAAAAAATGGTTAGCGAAGGCACTGTTTTGCAAATATCCAGAAGCTGATTTTTAACTTTTTTCTTTTCTTCATTTGAAAGATTTCGCAACGTAGATTGTCCTAATAAAATTAGCAATTCTTTACTTTCAAGTAATTCTTGCGTTAAGCGTTTGCTGTTTCTAATAATTAATAATTTTACCGTTTCAAAAGCATTTTTATACAACTGATTAATGGGGTGATTGTATTCAAACAATTTAATTTTTGTATTGTTTTTTTCTGAAAACTGTTTAATGTCTGCAATGTTTTGATTAATAA
>JALWYP010000388.1 GCA_026992695.1 Flavobacteriaceae bacterium | reverse complement strand
AGTCTCCTGAAGATTTTTTTTCGCCAATTCGTTTTTTCATCCATTCTACACCGAGCAATCCACCAAATAACCCTCCCATAATGGTTTTGGTATTTAGTAAAGCTACCCAATTATTTTTTGAAAACTCCACAAAGGGATATTCTAAAAAACCTATGATTCGAGAACCGATTAAAGCTCCTAAAATTGCTCCTAAAATAATAGACAACCTGTTGTTAGTAGAAATATCGTCTTTGCTGTTTTTTCGTAAATACAAGTAATATCTAAACGCTACAAAAAAAGAAATATATTCTAAAATTAAATGCACCGGAATAGTATAGCCAAGAAAAGTAGGTTCAAACGGAAGTTGCAAAATGCCTGTTTTTTAACGAAGGTAAGGAATATTAATTTTACCCAAACAAAAAAAGCCCTTCCAAATTGGAAAAGCCCTTCATTGGTTTATTGCTAAACCACGTATTCGTCAAAGACGAACATCACAACACGTTTGTTGCGGTCTGGACGAGACTCGAACTCGCGACCCCCTGCGTGACAGGCAGGTATTCTAACCAACTGAACTACCAGACCAAAATTTCTTGTTTTAAGGTTGCTTGTTGTATTAAGCGGTGGCAAATATACGCTTCCTATTTATTTTCACAAATATTTTTTTGAGAAAAATTTACTTCTGTCACCCAAACTTTTTTCGTTCTACTAAAAAGGTAGTGAGAATGGTGCTAAAATCACCTTGACAATCAACCGGAACATAGTTAATTCTATACTGCCCGCATTTTAATTTTAAATTGGTAAAATAATTGGTGATGGCTTTTTGATAGGATTCTTTTATAGTGTCTGCATAAAGATTTACATATTCACCGGTTTCTACATCTTCATACCGTCCGGGACGATTAGAAAAATCAAAAAATTGTTCTTTTTCTTTATCTAAGATATGAAATAATACTACTTCGTGTTTGTTGTATTTAAGGTGCTGTAATGCTTCAAACAATTGTTCTTCCTGCATTTCATTTTCAAACATATCGGTAAACAAAAACACCATAGAACGACGTTTTAGTTTATCGGCAATTTCATGGAGTGATTGGTAGGTTTTAGTGGTTACTTGTTTGGGTGGGTTTTCAACAATTTCGCTTAATTTTCCCAAAATCATTTGGTGGTGTCTTTCGCTTCCTTTTTCAGAAGAATAATAATCGTATTTATTACTATAAATACTAAGACCTACTGTATCTCGTTGTCGCTTTAGCAAGTCCATAATTGCTGCTGCTGCTAAGACCGAAAACCCTATTTTATTTAATTCATTAATCGAAAAATGCTTTTGTTTTGGGTAATGCATAGAACTGCTGTTGTCGATAACTAAATGACATCGCAGATTGGTTTCTTCTTCAAACCTTTTGGTATAAAGTTTGTCGGTTTTTGCAAAGAGTTTCCAGTCAATATGCTTGGTGCTCTCTCCTTGATTGTAAATTTTATGTTCAGCAAATTCGGCAGAAAAACCATGAAACGGACTCTTATGCAAACCGGAAATATATCCTTCTACAACTTGAGACGCAAGTAGCTCTAGATTTTTAAATCCTTTTATTTCGTTTATCTCTTTTTGAAAATCCACCGAGTAAAAATAAAAAAGGCTTGGCTCACTGCCAAACCTTTAACAAGATATTACATTTCTTTCATTAGTTTAAAAGCGAATCTAATGCTTCTACATATACATTTTTAGGAGCTACTCCTACTTGTCTTCCCACTACTTCACCATCTTTAAAAACCAAAACGGTAGGTATATTTCTTACACCGTATTTTGCTGCAAATTCTTGATGACGATCTACATCTACCTTGCCTATTACAGCTTTTCCTTCATATTCGTGAGATAATTCTTCAATAATGGGTCCTACCATTCTGCAAGGTCCACACCAAGCTGCCCAAAAATCAACCAATACAGGTTTATCGCTTTTTAATACTTGCTCTTCAAAAGTAGCATCTGTTATTTCTAGTGCCATAATTTTTATTTTTTATTTAATTTAATGTGCAAAGATAGTCAAAAATTACAGCTAACCTTACAGCTAAAGAATTAGTTTTTTGAATGACTGCATAGGCTTATATTATAACGTTAGTATATTACCAAAAACAACTATTTTTTAGTCCAATAAATCCTTTTGGTATAATAAAAAGGTTGTCAATTTTATTAAGACAACCTTTTTTAAATAAACTAAAAAACAAATTTTATGGGTGTAATGTAATAATATGTTCCTCTCCATTTACGGTAAGAACAGCCAAATTATCGCAGGTTCCATCGCCAAAATTTAATAATCCAACAACATCATTGCGCGTAACTTTTACCACACCACTAACAAAGTAATGACACGTGGCTTCGCGACGCAACGCTTCAATAACCAATGCACTTCTAGAATGACCGTTTGATAGTTGAACATTCCAATGTCCGGTTACTAAAAAAACATTATCGAGCCAAGTACCGCTCCCTACACCTTCTATCCATTCTCTATCGCGAACTCCATTTAATGTAGCCGTTAAACCATCTGAAAATGTTACCAGTAAATTGTAATGAAAGGTAGATTGTGGATTTCCGGAGGCATTATAACGCTCTCTGTAAATGGTTCCTTCTCCTTCTACGCTTTTTTCATTAATTACAAAATCTTCAAATGAATAATTAATGGTTCTGGTTCCGTTTTGAATGGGACTGTAGGTAATGTGTATTTTACCCGAAACTATGGTTCCGTTTTGAAGCTCGCAACCCAACCCAAAATCTAGGGTTACAAAAGTTACTTCGTTTTCGGTACTAACAGTAATGGTTACACAATCTGAAAAAAGAGAGGTAGCGCGCCCGGCTTCTTCTTCCAATTCGGCATAAGCCGTTTCTACCACAAACAAGGCTTGGTCTGTTGTGGCATCTGCATCAGTGCTTTTTTGGGTTTCTTCAACAGTAAGATCTGTTGATTGATCTTGAGTTACATAGGAATCATCTTTACTACAAGAGGCAACAAAAAGCGCCGTTAGAAGTAAAACAAATCCAGATTTTACAATTTTTAGTTTCATTTTTAATATTTTTATGGTTTCTTGTATTCTATGACTAATCGTTTTTAAAAAAGTTTAATCCTGATTTTTAGAATTAATACATTTATGATATAAATCATTTTTTCTATTTCGTAATTTTTAGAACTTTACAAAACATAAAACAATACTATGCTAACATTAGAAGACTTCCACCAAGCGAGGGATGAGGGTAAATTTTTATCTATTTTAAAAGAAAAAATTCCGGAAGAAAAATTAAACACCATATTATTTGACGTTCAATACGAAAAAGAGTTACTTAAATTACAAGCTGAGTTAGTTAACCTTCAACAATGGGTTGCCAAACACAAAAAAAGAGTTGCTGTTATTTTTGAAGGACGCGATGCTTCGGGTAAAGGAGGGTCAATAAGAAGAATGACCGAACACCTAAATCCTCGTTCTATGCGAGTAGTTGCACTTTCAAAACCTACCGACGTAGAAAAAGGACAGTGGTATTTTAGACGATACATCAAGGAGTTGCCCAACCCGGGCGAATTGGTTTTTTTTGATCGCAGTTGGTACAACCGTGCCGTGGTAGAACCGGTAATGGGATTTTGCACCAAAGAGCAATATAATAAGTTTATGGTGCAAGTACCCGAATTTGAACACATGCTATATGAAGACGGTGTACATCTTATTAAATTTTGGTTTTCAATTTCTAAAGACGAACAACTCAGCAGATTTAACTCTAGATTAGAAAACCCTTTAAAACGTTGGAAATTTAGCCCTGTTGATCAAGAAGGTCAAAAACGCTGGGATGAATATACCTATTATAAAGAACAAATGTTTGGTAAAACACACACTACATTTAGCCCTTGGGTTATTGTTAAAACCAACAATAAAAAAGAAGCAAGGTTAGAAAGTATTCGGCACGTCTTATCACAATTTGATTACGAAGGAAAAGGAGATTCGGGTACGGTAATTCTACCAGACCCCAATATTATTCAACGATACCACAGAATGGTAAAACAAATAGATTTATAAAATGTTAGAAAAACTTACAAAAAAAGACTTAAAATATCTAAATTCTAAAAAAGGAATCAAGCAATTTATAGCCAACCCCGAAACATCGGTTAGTAGGGTTTTGCGATATGTAAAATATGAAGCTAGACTAAAACAATTACAAGAAGAACTTATTAAACTTCAAAATTGGGCATTAGAAAATGGCGAAAAAATAGTCATCATTTTTGAAGGACGCGATGCTGCCGGAAAAGGAGGTGCCATTCGTAGGGCTACCGAGCATCTAAACCCTAGAGAGTTTAGAGTAGTCGCTTTGCCAAAA
>JALWYP010000387.1 GCA_026992695.1 Flavobacteriaceae bacterium | reverse complement strand
GCATCAACATCATCTGAGATAATTACAAAATTATTACGCCAGTTACCATAGGAGGCTTTTGATTCGTAATTAATTATTTTATCTACTAATGCATTTGCAAGTGGGACTTCGTCTACTACTATTCTCCCTATGGCTAAATCTAATCTGTCTACGTCTGGACTTTGACCAATGGTTCCTTCGTTACTATCTAAATTACCATAAAAATCATCACTCATAAATGAAGTTACCGTATTTGTACTGCTTAATGTATGAAAAGTAGGAACAATATTATTGTTTCCGGGTAATCTGTTTTTGTAATCTACCGATGTGTCTCCAAAAAGGCAGAGATACTTTATTCTTTTGGAGGGTTCTGAAGCATTGTCGTAAACATACCTTATAAAATTTCGTATAGCTCCTATGTCTTGCTTACCGGTGCTAAACTCGTTGTAAATTTGATTTGTAGTAATAACCTTTACGTTTAAACCATCAATGTTTTTTCTGTGGTTAGCCATTCGCAATGCGGGTTGCAATAAAAAAGGAGCGGTTACGATAATATAATCTACATCTTTAAAATTGCCTGATGCATCTGTAAAAACAGTACCTTTTAAGTTCTGATTAGGGATTTCATCTTTTTTGGCTCTTTCAGGCGAATAAAAATCGGCTGGGTTTAAGGCAATATATTTTTTTAACTCTCCCATTTGGGCTTTAAAAGAAACGGCGGATTGATTGGTTATTGTTTTTGAAGAAATAGCTGTGAAATCTGTTACGTCCCATATCTGTGTAAATTGGGAAGCATTTGCGAGTTGGTATTCTCCAATTCCTGTTTGATTTACTGCTTCGTTATATTGAAAAGCCAGTTGTTTTCCATCAACACCTTTAAGTTGTCTAAGGACTTCAATTTTAAAATAATCTAAATACCCTACACTAGCAGGGTTTCCAGAATTGTTATAGGCTAAATCCACCGTTACAGTTTCACTTCCGGCGGGCATGGTTACCGTTTGTTGATTGGTATTTAATAATGTGTTTCCGCTTAAAGGGCTAAATGTTAAGGGAGGAATAGCCGCGCCATTTAATGAAATTGCTAAAGATGTAACAGATTCGGATACTGCTCCGGCTTTAATTGTAAAATTTATACTAGAACCACTTACAATGTTTGGAAAAGTAAACTCGTATGATTGTTCGGGCTCAATGTCAAATCGGTTTCCAAACCATCTTCTGCCCACTTTTGCAGGTGTGTATTCGTCTTCTTCTTGAAAAGCATAATCGTTAAATTGCGTTATTATAGTCGAAGCATAACCTGTTGCTTCTTGCATAGGTTGTACTCTTTTACCCGGTGCACCGTCTGCAGTAATAAAATAATAAGCATCATCGCTATACGGGTTTAAATTGGTGTCGCTTTCAGCATCGTAACCTTCGGTTCCAATAGCGTAAAATAAAATGTAATCACCATTATCAAAAGAGCCATCTTCTTCACCAATAATTTGAATCGCGTTCTCAGGAGGGTCAAAATAAAAATTAGCTGCGTTTAGTAAAGGAAGTGGCTTCCCGCCATTTCCATAAATTTTTAGATTTTGAGGATTTATACTTCCTACGTTCATCCCTAGTTTTTTCAAAAAACTTTTAGTAATTTTATAAACACCGGTTTTAGAAACTTTAAACTGATACCAATTTCCTGTTGCTAAGACAGAATTAACAATCGAAGGTGCTCTGTTATTATTTCGTTCCTGAATTTTTGAATACATAATAGAAAATGAAACTACTTTTTTAAAAGTCCCATTTTCTTTAATAATAGGAGAAAGTGAGATTGAAGTATAAATTACGCCTCTTGCAATACCGCTTTTAATAGAAATACCCGGTTTGTTTGAAATTAATTTAGGATTTATTTTTTTTCTTTCGGAAGCAGTTAAATTTTGATAAACAATAGCAGATACTTTTAATGAGTTTGGGTTTGCTAAAGCATTATCTTTCCATTGTTGAGAAAAAACACAAAGTTCTTTGTTTACCCATAAATGGCTTGTTTCTGCCGTTTTTTTACTAGAAAAGGATTCTTTAACCTCTTTAGAAGAAGTGTTAAAATCACTCCAATCAATATAAATAGTGCGCTCTTGTGCAGTACTAACAAGTGCAAACAAAATAAAAATCGAAATAAAAATATTTTTTTTCATCATAATAAATAACGTCCCAAAGATACACTTAGTATCAATATTCGCTTAGTAATTTATTTTTTTTTAAATTTGCCATACTAAATTTAACCTATTTGCGTTTCTAAAAGGGTCTGTTGAAAAAATACAGCAAACCTAACATTACAAATATTGTAAAATATTATTGCGGATTTATCGTTAATTACTATATTGCGAACCCAATTTTTCATAACTGAAAACTATGAACTTTAAAAAAACCTTAGTATTACAACTAGTTATTGTAGTCATTGCAACCTCTTTTATGGTGAGTTGTAAAAAATCTAGAGATTATAAAAGTAGCTCTAGAGCCACCGGATGGAAGTTTAATTCTAAAGAAGGCGGTTTTAAATACAACACTAATTATAAAGATCAAGAAACCGGTCCAGGTCTTGTATTTATAGAAGGAGGAACCTTTACCATGGGTAAAGTACAAGATGATCCTATGCACGATTGGAATAATTCTCCCAATCAGCAGCATGTACAATCTTTTTACATGGATGAAACCGAAGTAACTAATTTAATGTATCTTGAATACTTAGATTGGTTAAAAAAAGTATTTCCTCCGGAAGATGAGCAATTTAAAAATATTTATAACGGAGCATTACCAGACACATTAGTTTGGAGAAACCGTTTAGGATTTAATGAAGTAATGGTTAACAATTACCTTCGTCATCCTGCCTATGCTAATTATCCGGTTGTTGGAGTAAGTTGGGTACAGGCTGTTGAATTTAGTGACTGGCGTACAGACAGAGTAAACGAACTTATTCTTGAAGAAGAAAGTTTTGTTGCTCGTGGTGCAAGATATGAAACCAAGCCGGGAGAAATTTTTAATACACAAACGTATTTAAACGCACCTACCAAAACGTATGGTGGTAATGACTCGATTACCCGAGGAGGTAAAAAATCTCAAATGTTAGCCAAAAAGAGCAAAGACAGTTCAGATTTATACGTACAACGAAAAGACGGTTTGTTATTACCTGCTTATAGATTGCCAACCGAAGTAGAATGGGAATATGCAGCATTAGGATTAGTTGGTCTTAGAAATTACAATGTTTACCGAGGGCGAAAGAAATATCCTTGGGACGGGCAATATACCCGTTCGGGAAAAAGACGTACTAGAGGTGATCAATTAGCCAATTTTAAGCAAGGTGATGGAGATTATGGTGGAATTGCAGGTTGGAGTGATGATGGTGCCGATATTACCGCCGAAATAAAATCGTACCCGCCAAATGATTTTGGACTATACGATATGGCAGGAAATGTTGCCGAATGGGTAGCCGATGTTTATAGACCTATTGTTGATGATGAGTTTAATGATTTTAACTACTATAGAGGAAACGTTTATACTAAGTTTGCTATTGATGAATATGGTCAAGTAAGTATTGTAACTCCTGAGGATATCGTATATGATACATTGAGTAACGGAAAAATTGTAGCTCGCTATTTACCGGGAGAAATAAAAGAAGTTCCGGTTGATGAAGAAGAAACGTATTTAAGAACAAATTTTGACACAAGTGACAACCGCGATTATAGAGACGGTGATAAACGTTCTTCAAGATATTATCAATCTTTTGCAGATGATGAAGAAACAGATGACAACAAACGTATGTATAATGCACCAAAACAATTTGTATCTGCAGACAGTACAGGTCATTTAGAAAGAAAATACGATAAATCTACCAACAGAACCACGCTTATTGATAATAATGTACGTGTGTTTAAAGGAGGTTCTTGGAGAGATAGAGATTACTGGTTAGATCCTGCGCAACGTCGTTATTTCCCTCAAGATATGGCTACAGACTATATTGGATTTAGAAATGCAATGTCACGTGTAGGTTCAAAATCTAAAAAAGGAAAAAGACCTAGAAATAAATAATACTTATATACTTTGAAAAAAAGCCACCCGTTTTTAGGTGGCTTTTTTTATGGATATTATTTTTATGAGATTGTTTTTAAAATCAAAAAAAACTTCCAATTGTTAGTAAAGAAGATAGTATTAATAAGATGGTGCTTGGTAGTAACCATTTTCCTTTTTTATGTCTTAAAATTGATTGTAAACTCAAGAAAATAAAAATTAGTTGAGCTATTAAAAAAGGAATGGTAACAAGCTCTTTTATAACACCAATAAACACAAAATCTATTTTAAAATAGTCGATTAGGTAAACAATAATAA
>JALWYP010000386.1 GCA_026992695.1 Flavobacteriaceae bacterium | reverse complement strand
TTTTTTTATTGGGATTAAGTGTAACGGCTCAAGAGTTTAAAATAGGTTTTGAACTGGCACCCACTTTTAACTCAAATAAAAATTTTATTAAAGATGAGGCAGGAAAATGGGTAGAAACCGACAAAACCGGTAAAACCGGATGGAAAGGAGGTCTTATTGTAGACTACGGATTTGATGAAAATTATTTTATCCATTCCGGCTTACTCATACACACTCGTGATTTAAGTGGTAGTGGTTATACTCAAAAACTAACTACATTAGAGATTCCTGTTGCGCTGAAGCTACGAAGTAATGAAATTTCAGATAACTTTCGTATTACTGGTGTGTTTGGAGCCTCAGCAGACATTAATGTAGACGCTCAGATAAAAACAGAAGGAGAAAAAACCAAAAATAAGGATGCTTTTAAAACATTTGGAGCCAGCTTTATCTTTGGTCCGGGAGCTGAATATGATTTAGATTTTGGCACTTTAGGAATAGGATTAACGTATTATCTTGGACTTACCGATATTGCAAAATCTGATAATTTTAAGATAAAACCAAAACACTTATCTATTGATGTTAATTTTTATTTCTAAAAACAACAGAATAGTTTTTTAAATGATAATGCCCACCTTTTTGAGTTGGGCATTATTTTTTATAACAATTGTACCGCCTCTTTTGCAAAATAGCTTGCAATTAGAGAGGCTCCTGCTCTTTTTATACTTATTAGCTGTTCTATCATTACAGCATCGTGGTCTAACCATCCTTTTTGAGCTGCTGCTTTTAGCATTGCATATTCGCCACTTACTTGGTACACAGCCACCGGAACTTGAACAGCATTTTTCACTTCTCTTACAATGTCGAGATAACTCAATCCGGGTTTCACCATAACGATATCGGCACCTTCTTTTATATCTAACAGGGTTTCTTTAACGGCTTCCAATCTGTTTGCCGGATTCATTTGGTAGGTTTTTTTATCTTTAGGAATATCAGAAAGATCAACCGGTGCCGAATCTAAAGCATCCCGAAACGGTCCATAAAAAGCAGAAGCGTATTTGGCGCTGTAACTCATAATACCGGTGTTTACAAAACCGTTATCTTCAAGTACGGTTCTAATTTTTAAAATTCTACCATCCATCATATCGCTTGGTGCTACAAAATCGGCGCCGGCTTGTACGTGCGACAGTGACATGTTTGCTAAAAATTGGTTTGTTTTATCATTTAAAATTTTTCCGTTTTCAACAATTCCGTCGTGCCCGTATACAGAGTACGGGTCTAAAGCTACATCGGTCATTACCAGCATTTCGGGAACGGCATTTTTTACGGTTTTTATGGCTCGCTGCATTAATCCGTTTGGGTTTAGGGCTTCTTTACCTTCGTTGTCTTTTAGATTATCATGTACTTTTACAAAGAGCAATACTGCCTGCAATCCCATTTTCCAAAGTTCTTTTACTTCTTTTTCAAGAGTGTCTAAACTTAACCTGTAATAATTTGGCATAGAAGGGATTTCATCTTTTACACCTTTTCCTTCCATTACAAAAAGCGGAACTAAAAAGTCGTTTGGTGTTAGATGCGTTTCTTGCACCAAATTTCTAATGGCTTGTGTGGTGCGCAATCGTCTGTTTCGTATTAGCATAATTATTGTTTTACACCCAATCTTTCGGGTTTTTTAATACTTTGAGTAATTTTTCTTCTTCACTATCGGGTTTGGGATGATAATCATATTCCCATTGTACAACGGGAGGTAGACTCATTAAAATACTTTCAATTCTTCCGTTGGTTTTTAATCCGAAAAGAGTTCCTTTATCATGAATAAGATTAAACTCTACATACCGTCCTCTTCTTATTTCTTGCCATTTTCTTTGTGCCGGAGAAAAAGTTATGTTTTTTCGCTCTTCAACAATGGGTAAATAAGCTTCTAAAAAATGATTTCCAACATCGGTTACAAAATGATGCCAATTTTCTACTGAGATTTTTTCGGAAGTTTTTAAATAATCGAAAAACAAACCTCCTATTCCTCTAGCTTCTTTTCTGTGAACATTATAGAAATAGGCATCGCACCTTTTTTTAAAATCTGTATAAAAAGTTGGGTTATGCTTATCACATACGCGTTTACAAATGGTATGAAAATGAATAGCGTCTTTTTCAAATAAATAATAAGGCGTTAGGTCTAGACCTCCTCCAAACCAACTATCGATTGTTTTTTTGTTTTCGTCGTACAATTCAAAATACCGCCAATTAGCGTGAACTGTTGGTACAAAAGGATTTTTAGGGTGCAATACCAAACTAAGACCACAAGCAAAAAAATCGGCTTGTTTTACGCCAAAATAGTGTTGCATCGTATTGGGTAATTTTCCGTAAACTTCGCTTGTGTTTACGCCTCCTTTTTCAAAAACTGCACCGTTTTCAATTACCCTTGTAATTCCTCCTCCACCTTCCTTACGTTTCCAAATATCTTCGGTAAAAACTGCTTTTCCATCTGTTTTTTCAAGAGCGGAGGTAAGGGTGTTTTGAAGGGTTTTTATATACTGTGAAAATTGCTTTTTTATGGTTTTTTCGGATTTATTCATAAAGAAATAATTTTTCGATTTTTCAGTAAATTTACCGTAGCTAAACTTGCAGCAGTTACCGAAAGTGGTAAAACCAAGATAATTCCGATAACGGGCAGCAAAAGCATTAACATAAAAATTATTCCGTTACCCATTGCCAAACCACTGTTGTTTCTTACCAAAGCGATACTTTTTTTGTAAGAAAGGTGTCGTTCTAAGGTATAATCCATATTGCCAAATCCGGCATAATACGACTGAATTAAAAACAAGAGAATGGAAGAAATAAAACCAATTACCGGAATAAAACCTAATAGAATAACCGGGATGGAAAAAAAGACTTCCATGACCAAATTTCTTACATTAATTTTAATACCTCGCCAAAGTTGTTGTTTGAAACTATTTTCACTCTTTACGTAAGGAAGTTGTAATAAATGGGCTTCAATTTTTTCGGAAACTACACTCATAAAAGGAGCGCTTAAAGCCAGTACAATGTGTTTGTACAATATAAATCCTAAGATAACAATAAGCAACCCTCCAATAAAGTTACTTATAGAATGAAACGTTTCCAATCCCCATTGCCAAACCCATATTTTTGCAATAAAAGAACCTATGTTGTCGGAAAGTGACCAAGCTAAAAACCCTATAATTGAAGCAGTAAAAAGACTAATAAGCATAGGAATACCAAAATACTTCCATAGTCCTAATTGCTTTAATAGTTTAAAACTACTTCGGTAAGCGTTAATTCCGGTAAAAATATTTTTAAACATAACTTTTATATTCTTTTACGGTATCGATAAATGCTTTGGCATTTTCTAACGGAATATTGGGTAAAATACCGTGCCCTAAATTTACGATATACTTATCTTTTCCAAAATCATCTATCATTTGTTTTGTCATTTTCTTTATTTCGGAAGGAGGGCTTAACAATCGAGATGGGTCTAAGTTTCCTTGTAAGGTAATGTTTCCTCCCGTTAATTTTCTGGCGGTTTGGGGTGTTACTGTCCAGTCTATTCCTAAAGCTGAAGCACCGCTTTTTGCCATTGTGTTTAAAGCAAACCAGCATCCTTTCCCGAAGGCGATAACCGGAGCATCTTCTTTTAAAGCATCAATAATTTGCTGTATGTACTTCCAACTAAATTCTTGGTAATCGGTAGGAGAGAGCATTCCTCCCCAACTATCAAAAATTTGAACGGCATCTACTCCGGATTTTACTTTTTCTTTTAAATAAGCAATGGTTGTATCTGTAATTTTTTGCAATAATTGGTGCGCTACTAATGGCTGGGTAAAACAAAACTTTTTTGCTTTGTCAAAAGTTTTGCTTCCTTGACCTTGTACACAGTAGCATAAAATGGTCCAAGGACTTCCGGCAAAACCTATTAACGGGACTTCGTTGTTTAGCTTTTCTTTGGTGAGTTTAATAGCTTGCATAACATAACCAAGTGTTTGGTTAATATCGGGTACAATTACCGAGTCAACATCTTTTTGCAATCGAATGGGATTTGGGATCCAAGGACCCACACCGGGTTTCATCTCTACTTCAATATTCATTGCTTGCGGAATCACCAAAATATCGCTAAATAAAATGGCTGCATCCATTCCAAACCTGCGTATGGGTTGTACCGTAATTTCGCTGGCAAGTTCGGGAGTGCGACAACGCGTAAAAAAATCGTATTTGTTGCGTAGTGCTATAAATTCGGGTAAAAAACGTCCGGCTTGCCGCATCATCCATACCGGAGGTCTTTCTACTGTTTTTCCTTTTAGTGCATCTAAGAAAAGTGTGTTTTTAATCATTATGCTTTTTCTGTTTTTAATTTTGAAAAATAAGCAAC
>JALWYP010000385.1 GCA_026992695.1 Flavobacteriaceae bacterium | reverse complement strand
CTGCTTTGCGTGTAAATGGTGCTGAAGCATTGTGGTACAACGGCACCTATTTTAGTTGGGGATTTGGAGGCACTGCCAATTACTTTGCTGATAATGTTGGGATTGGTACTTCCACACCCGATACAAAATTAGCGGTTGCAGGGATTATCTCAGCAACTTCAGATGCTACTGAAGTGAATAAGGTAGAGTTAGGTCACGGTGGAGCAAATGGCTATATCAATAATGTGGGTGCGGGCAGACTGGATTTTAGACATGAAGGCAACAACTATATGTCACTTACTGACCTTGGTAGATTGGGGATTGGTACTACAGCTCCTACTACAAAATTACATCTGGTTCATGGCAACAGTGGCAATAGTAGTGGTTTTAAGCTTGAAAATGCAAATAATGGCAATTGGTTTCGCTTGTATGTGTCTTCAAGTACAGGAGATTTTAGATTATATTCTACCAGTCAAGGTACTACAAGTATAGGTAATTTTAATGATGTCTCAGGGGTTTATACAGCAACATCAGACAGAAGGCTTAAAAAAGATTTTAAGGATTTGTATTTTAATTGGAACTCTTTTATGGATTTAAAACCATTAACCTATCTGTACAAAAAACAAAAAGACACCAAAAGAAACATTGGTTTTGTGGCTCAAGATGTAGCACCTATTTATCCAGAGTTAGTAAATTATATTGAAGAGGATGATGTCTATCAACTCAACTATTCCGGTTTTGGAGTGGTTGCGGTTAAAGCGGTACAAGAGCTGAATAAAAAAGTGGAAAACCTAGAAAAAGAATTAGATAGTTTAACTACTGAAAACCAACTTTTAAAACAAAAGTTATCAATTATAAAATCCTTGGAGGAGCGATTAAAAAAGCTAGAGAAACAATAAAAACGTTATAAACATTTACGAATTTCTCTAAAATTCTTAAGAGAACTTTTACACTAATACATAAGATGAGATTTCAAAAATTATTATTACCCATAGTACTGTTTTTTCAAACCATAGCAATTGCTCAAGTAGGCATCAACAACACTAGCCCTAAAGCAAGTTTAGACATCACCGCTACCAATTCTTCTACACCGGAAAATACCGATGGTATCTTAATACCACGTGTTGATGCTTTTCCAAGTACACCTCCCGGAGCAGCCCAACAAGGTATGATGGTGTATTTAACTACCACATCTGGAAGTAATGCACCCGGATTTTATTATTGGGATAACACCTCTACTAGTTGGATAGCTGTAATAGGAGCAAAAAAAATCAATGATTTATCTGATGGAAAAAGTGATGTTAACGGCTCATCTGTGTTTTTAGGACAAGGTGCAGGTCTTTCTGATGATGGCTCTGATAATTCTAATGTGGGTGTTGGTAAATATGCAATGAGAAGTAATACAACGGGATATGGAAATACAGCAATGGGAAGTCTTTCACTTTTTAATAATGACGATGGATATAATAACATTGCCCTAGGCTCTAGCTCTTTATATTCAAATACTTCAGGACATACTAATATTGCAATGGGAGATGAATCGTTATATTCCAACACTTCAGGTAATGGCAATATGGCTATAGGATCTCGTGTTTTGTACTCAAATACTACGGGCGATGGTAATATGGCTATCGGTAGTTATGCTTTATATGATAATATTTCTGGAAGAAGTAATATTGCTCTGGGGGGTAGTGCATTGGCTGATAATATTTCCGGAGATTATAACATAGCATTAGGACTTAGTGCTCTAACTAGAAACACCATAGGTAATAACAACCAAGCCATTGGTTTTCAAGCATTATTTAGTAATACTGAAGGTAATTATAATACAGTTAGCGGTTATAAAGCACTATTGGATAATACGACAGGTAGTAGCAACACTACTATGGGGTATGAATCTTTACAGAATAATATTTTAGGAAATAACAATGTTGCTTTAGGAAAAAATGCAGGAAATAATAGTACTGGGAGCGGTAATGTTTTCATTGGTTATCAAGCAGGATATGCAGAAACGGGAGATAATAAATTATATATAAATAATGTCAGTGCAAATGAATTTAACACCTTATTATATGGTGAATTTGACAATAAGATTGTACGTACCAATGGCGAGTTTCAAATAGGCAATCCTAATGCAAGTGGCTATGCTTTTCCTATAATAGACGGTAATGCAAATCAAGTAATGGCAACTGATGGATCAGGACAAATTAGTTTTGTGAACTCCTCTAGCATTTTTACAGATACTGACGACCAAACCATAGATCAGTTTGATTTAACAGGCACCACCTTAAATCTTTCTTTAGAAAGTGATGGTGTAGCAACCCAAACTGTTGACTTATCTTCACTACAAGACGCGGATTGGTTTGCTGAAGGAACAACCGCTGCTCCCAACTCTATAAATGATGATATTTTTACACAAGGAAATGTGGCTATTGGCAAAACAACAGCAAGTTATCCTTTGGATATAGAAACAAGTATTGCAACTCGTGGTGCAAATACACTTGTTACAGGTAATACAGAAGGATTTATTTATGGGCAGTTTATCGAAAATTCTAATTCAGGAAGTGGTGAGCATTATGGTTCTTTTATTCATTTAAGTAGCACTGGAAGTGGAAGACAATATGGAAACTATCAAAATATTATCAATACAGGAAGTGGAGAGCATTATGGTTCTTATAATCGTTTAGCTGGTTCAGGAACAGGAAATCAATATGGAAGCTATCAAAATATTACCAATACAGGAAGTGGAGAGCATTATTGCACCTATAATAGTATAGGTAATTCGGGGGGAGGGACAGGAAATAAATACGGAAGTTATAATTTTATTTATGATCTTGCATTAGGAACACATTATGGTGTTTATAGTAAGGTTTTAAAAACTAATAGTTATGCAGCATATTTTTTAGGAAAGGTTTCTATTGGTACAACAACTACCAATAATTATATTTTACCATCTACAAGAGGTACAACCAACCAAATAATGCAAACCAATGGAACTGGAGGAACAAGCTGGGTAAACAGTGACACAATAGGTACCGATGACCAAAACATAACAGGTTCTGGCTTATCTGGAACCAACCTAACCATCGGCATTGAAAATGGGTCATCCCAAGTTATTGATTTATCTTCACTACAAGGTGCTTCCAAAATAGACGAACTCACTGATGGCAAATCGGACGCAACAGGCTCCACTATATTTCTCGGAAACAATGCTGGAGCTGTAGATGACGGTACCGCTAATAACAATATAGGAATTGGTTTAAACAGCTTGTTGTCTAATACAACTGGCGGGAACAGTATTGCCATTGGAGTAAATGCATTAGATTCAAATATTAACGCCAATTATAATATCGCTATTGGTACTAATGCTCTGAGTAGTACTACAAATAATGGTCAAAATTTAGCTTTAGGTTATTTTTCTATGGCTTCTACCGTGAATGGAAACTCAAATGTTGCTTTGGGTCATAATGCTTTAACAGCAAATATAAGCGGTGATAATAATGTAATTATTGGTCATGAAGCAGGATTACAAAACAACGGTTCTGGAAACGTTTTTATTGGTAAAAGCGCAGGTAATCAAGAATTAACAGCAAATAACAAACTATATATTGATAATTCTGGGACAGCCTCTCCCTTAATTTATGGTGATTTCTCTTCTAATGAAATAGGTATTAATTGGAATTCCGCAGTTGCACTACCCAATACGCTATCTGTTAATGGTGATGCTTCAAAATCTACCTCTGGAAGCTGGTTAGCAAATAGTGACCGTCGTTTAAAAAAAGAGATACTTAGCATTAGTGGGAAAGAAGCATTAAACAAAATAAATAAAATGCGCGGAGTTACTTATTTATGGAATGATGACAAAACCGGAATTAAAAGACCTACCG
The DNA here is from genome assembly GCA_026992695.1 of Flavobacteriaceae bacterium. GTDB lineage: Bacteria > Bacteroidota > Bacteroidia > Flavobacteriales > Flavobacteriaceae > Marifrigoribacter. The sequence continues at coordinate 503 of JALWYP010000385.1, read as the reverse complement.
ATATTCAATATGGTTTTATAGCTCAAGAATTAAAGGAGGTGTTTCCTTCAAAAGTTTCTAAAGATAAATTGGGGTATTACCAAACTGCTTATGGCGATTATGATCCAATCTTTGCAGAAGCCATTAAAGAATTAAACAAGCAAGTAAAAACCCTTTCTAAAAAAAATCAAAATCAAGAAAAAGAAATTGCCCGACTTAAAAAAGAACTTTCAAAATTTGAAAGCTTAGAAGCCAAAATTAATTCATTACAAGAAAAAGTAAATGGTTTAAATGTAAACCCTGTTTTTTCTGCTAAAAACTAATAACCATGAAACTAAAAATTAAAGAAAACAGTGTTACACTTCAGGAAGTTAAAGAAGCCCTAGAAAAGGAGTTTGGCAACAAATACAAGGTAGGAAATTATTCTAGTAAAGTAGTTTCGGTAGCAAAAAGCAAACTTATCGGTGCTAATGTCTTTGTTTTTAAAAACAAAATCATTGTAAACGGAACCTTTCCAACTATGG
>JALWYP010000384.1 GCA_026992695.1 Flavobacteriaceae bacterium | reverse complement strand
ATAGGACGCAAGTCATCCATTAAAAGAACCCCTTGTAGGACTTTTGTTTTGGGGTTAATCACCGGAAAAATATTTCGTTTTGAAATTACAATGGCATTTTTCACTATTTTTTTTAAGGTCATTTGGGGATATACCTCAACAAAATTGGTTTCAATAAGTTTGGTAACATCCATTAAAGTAAGTACCGCTTGATCTTTATCGTGGGTAATGAGTTCACCTCTTTTGGCAAGTTCGGCAGCATAAATATTATGTGGGATGTATTTTTTTGTAATTAAATACGAGATAGAAGCAACAATCATTAATGGAACAAAAAGTTCGTATCCTCCGGTAATTTCGGCAATAAGGAAAATAGCTGTTAACGGTGCTTGTAATACACCTGCCATTAACCCTGCCATGCCAACCATTGCAAAATTAGTTGCAGATAAATGATGGTTAACCACATTGCTATGATTAATGATGAGTGCAAATACATAACCGGAAATACTTCCGGTAAATAGAGTTGGAGCAAAAACACCACCTACACCTCCGGCACCAAAAGTTAATGAAGTTGCAACTATTTTAAATGTAACAAGCCCTACCAAAAAAACAATAATTATCCAAATATCATTAGATAACCAGTTAAAAAAGTTTTGTGATGTGATTTCGTCAACTCCCCCTCGTAAAATAGTATTAATGGTTTCATATCCTTCACCAAAAAGAGGCGGTATAAAAAAAACAATAACACCTAACAAAACACCACCAATTAATAGTCGTTTGTACGGGTTTGAAAACCGTTTAAAAAAACCATCTATGGCAAAATATATCTTGCTAAAATATATTGAAGTAGTTGCTGATGTTACGCCTAATAAGATATAAAACAGGACATCTTTTAACTGAAATTTATCTTGTAACTGAAAATGCAATAACACATCATCTCCTAAGAAAAAATAAGACGTTAAAATTGCTGTAACCGAAGCTAATAACAAAGGAATCATCGATGCCATTGTTAACTCTAGACTAAATATTTCTACGGCAAATACAATGGCAGCAATAGGTGCTTTAAAAATAGATGACATGGCTCCGGCTGCTGCTGCACCAATAAGCAACGTACGCGTAGTTTGATTAAAGTGTAAAATTCTTGAAAAATTAGAACCCAGTGCAGCTCCTGTTGCCACTGTTGGTCCTTCTAACCCCACAGAGCCACCAAACCCTACAGTTAACGGTGCTGTTATTAAAGATGCCCACATTTGGTGTTTGGGCATAATACCTTTTAATTTTGAAATAGCATAAAGCGTTGAAGGAATACCATGACCAACATCTTTTTTAATGAGGTATTTAATTATTATAATAACCAACAATAACCCAATAATAGGAAAAATAAAATAAAAGGCTTGATGAATGTCTTTTATAAATTTTCCTTCAAGTAATTTTTGAATAATATGAGTGATGTTTTTAAGCGTAACAGCACCTAACCCTGCTAATAGCCCTATAACCGCACTAACAAGATTAATAAATTGCTTATGCGGAATATGTTTGTAACGCCACTTATAAAACGAAGTTAGATATTTGGGAGTATTTGGCATTTTGTTATATAATTAGTCTTACGCCTCCTAATTCTTCAATTTTATACGGGAACTTATCGCTTGGAGAACCTATAAACATAAAGTTAATTGGTATATTCCATTCTTTAGAAAGTTTTCTGATTAGTGCAGGTGTAAATTTTCCTTTAACAACTACAAAATCAACATTAATTTCGGGATATTCCTTGTCTAAAAACTCTATCTCTAACGGAAGATTTTTAGGGACATCCTTTTCATCTTGAACAGCTAAAACAATCTTAAGTTTTTTAGTGTGCTCATTTTTTGTGATATAGAGCATTACTTTATTGAGCGTAGCAATGTTGTCCCCTTTGGTGAAAAATACAAACTCTTGACTGTTTATTCTATCTAAAATTCGTTGCACCTTTCTGTCAAACCTACCAACAGAATCACGAATAGTTTCAAAAACACCATCAATAGTTTTTAATAATAACTTAAGCAGAACGGTTCTGTTAAGCATAAAAATAATAAACAAAATAGAAGGAGTAAAATAGTAAAGAAAAACAGTTAAATTACTTGGTAAACCTTCTTTTGGAGGCATTAAAATATTACCAATAAGAGCAATGGCAACGGCTGTAATAGCAATAATAACAGCAATCCAAGATGCTTTTTCAGGGCGTGGAAGTTTGCTTCTTTTTACTTTTAATAAGATGTTACCAATACCAAATAAAGCCATCACAGATAGAAACGAAATTGTATAAACTCCTGCAAGAAGTTTTACATTTCCTTTAGTAATTAATAGTACTGATACCGATAAAATAAAAAACATTACTATAATTCGGTAAGAGCTTCCTTTTTTGTTTTTCTTTAAGAAAAATGGCGGTAATACCCGGTCTAATGTCATACGCTCTAACAAACCTGTAACGCCTACATAACTGGTTAATACAGCACCGCTTAGCACCAGGAATGCATCAACGGCAATTAATACAGCTACCCATTCTCCTCCTACATATTTACCCATTTCAATGAGTAAGGTGTTTTGGTAGTCATCGCTTTGTAAAACCGGTAACGCAAATAAAGCCAAAGCAAATACAGCCATAAGTGGGTTAATAACACTTACAATAGACCACATATTACGAAGTGTTTTAGGAAAAACACCTTTTTTTTGTTCTTCTACAAAGTTGGCTGAACTTTCAAACCCCGAAACACCTAACATAGACGCGGCAAATCCTAAAAATATTGCATTTGTAATACTTCCTTCTCTAGGAAAATGCCAGTTTTCGAAAAATGTTACTGTCCCATGTTGCACTAAAAAGTAAATAATAAATCCTGAAAGGATGATAAGTGATGATAAATGAAACAAAAATATACCAATAGCTACTTTTGCAGATTCGGTTATACCTCCAATGGTTAATATAGCAAAGATTAATAACAGTCCTATAGTAGCAATAATAATAGGCATAGGAGGAATTAAATGATGTAAGTAATGTATTGCTTCATTTGCAGAAATTACTGCGGTTGCCATATAAGAAAGTAGCGTTAAGGTCGCTGCAAAAGATGCCATACTTTTACTAGTGGTGTTTAATAAGGCATTATAGGCTCCACCGTTTAATGGAAGCGCACCAACTACTTCCCCATATATTTTTCTGAACAAAAAGAGCACAAATGATACAATAAGTAAAGTTATCCAAGCATACTGTCCGGCAAAAGCAATAGCAAGAGCAGAAACATATAATACGGAAGAACTAATGTCATTTCCACAAATAGCAGTTGCTGCTAATTCGCCTAACTTTTTATGAACTTTAGTTTTCATAATACAGTTGTTTATTTTTCAATACTCAAATGTAATTCTTTTAATTGTTCTTGGTCAATTTTAGCGGGTGCGTCAATCATGACATCTCTTCCGCTATTGTTTTTAGGGAACGCAATAAAGTCTCTAATGGTTTCTTGACCACCCAAAATAGCTACCAATCTGTCTAGACCAAAGGCAATTCCACCGTGAGGCGGAGCACCATATTCAAAGGCATTCATTAAGAATCCAAATTGCTCTTTTGCTTCTTCGGGAGTAAAACCAAGGTAATCAAACATCATGGCTTGAGTCTGTTTATCATGAATTCTAATAGATCCGCCGCCTATTTCATTTCCGTTTAGCACAAGGTCGTATGCGTTTGCTTTTACAGCTCCGGGATTGGTTTTTAACAATGGTATTTGTTCGGGTTTTGGTGATGTAAAAGGATGGTGCATCGCATGGTAACGTTGCGTATCTTCATCCCATTCCAGAAGTGGAAAATCCACAACCCAAAGTGGAGCAAACACGTTAGGATTGCGAAGTCCTAAGCGTTCTGCCAGTTCCATTCGTAATGCGCTAAGTTGTGCTCGTACCTTATCTTTTTCTCCGGAAAGCACACAAATTAAATCGCCGGCATTTGCTCCGGTTTTTTCTACCCATTTTGCTAAATCTTTTTGATCGTAAAATTTATCTACTGAAGATTTATAACTTCCGTCTTCGTTGCAACGTACATAAACCATGCCTAAAGCACCTACTTGCGGGCGTTTTACCCAATCTATCAATTTGTCAATTTCTTTCCGGCTGTAGTTGTTTCCTCCGGGAACGGCAATTCCCACTACCAACTCGGCATTATTAAACACATTAAAATTTTTATGTTGTGCCACGTCATTTAGTTCGCCAAATTCCATCCCAAACCGGATATCGGGTTTGTCATTTCCGTAACGTTGCATCGCTTCATCATAGGTCATTCTTGGAAATTTCTCTACAGCTACTCCTTTAATTTCTTTTAACAAATGTTTGGTTAACCCTTCAAATGTGTTTAAAACATCTTCTTGTTCTACAAATGCCATTTCGCAGTCTATTTGTGTAAACTCGGGTTGTCGGTCGGCACGAAGGTCTTCATCTCTAAAACATTTTACAATCTGAAAATATTTGTCCATTCCGCCTACCATAAGCAGTTGTTTAAATGTTTGTGGGGATTGTGGCAAGGCGTAAAATTGTCCTGCATTCATTCTGGAAGGTACCACAAAATCTCGAGCACCTTCGGGGGTAGATTTAATAAGATAAGGAGTTTCTACTTCTATAAATTCTTCGTTAGAAAGATATTTTCTTACTTCTAAAGTAACTTTATGTCTAAAAATAAGATTTTCCTTAATGGGGTTTCTTCGTATGTCAAGGTAGCGATATTTCATTCGTAAATCCTCTCCACCGTCGGTTTCGTTTTCAATAGTAAAGGGAGGTGTTTTAGCTTCATTTAATACGATAAGCTTTGTAACCAAAATTTCGATATCGCCTGTTGGAATTGTAGGGTTTTTTGAAGCACGCTCAATTACTTTTCCGGTTACTTGAATTACATTTTCCCGTCCTAAGTTTTTCGCAGACTCCATAATCTCTTTTGGCGTGCGGTCTTCATCAAAAATAAGCTGTGTAATACCATAACGGTCTCGTAAATCTACCCAAATCATAAACCCTTTATCGCGTGTTTTTTGTACCCAGCCACTAAGCGTAACGACAGAGCCAATATCATTACTGCGTAATGCTCCACAAGTTGTAGTTCTATACATATTAAAATCTAAAAATTATGTTTTTAAAAGATGTGCAAATGTATAAAGTATCTTGTTAATATGTAGGATGTAAGAGAGTTTATTCAAATAAAAAAATAAATCTTAAATATGTAGTAGAATTGCTATTTTGGTGAATGAATCCTAATTTTATTAAAAAAATATTGCTATTGTAGTTAAAAAACATCATTTTTGACTTATAAATCTTAACACTAAACACTATGAGAAAATTATTACTTTCAAAAATTAATTTGTTATTGTTGGTTCTGTTTCCGTTAATTGGCTTTGCACAGGAGACAGTTTCAGGAACAGTAGCCGAATCCGGAACGGGAGATCCGTTACCGGGAGCAAGCATTGTTGTTAAAGGTACAAACAAAGGAGTTGTATCAGATTTCGACGGAAAATTTAGCATACAAGTTGAATCTCTACCGATTGTTATCGTCGTTTCTTCAGTTGGTTCTAAAACTATGGAGGTAGAAGTAAAATCTTCTTCTCCGGTAAGCGTTGTTCTAGAACAAGGCGTTTCATTAGACGAAATCGTATTAGTAGGAAGTAGAGGGAAAAACCGAACGGTTTTAAATTCTCCTATACCTATTGATAATCTTTCGGTAGATGTGTTGCGAAGCACAGCACAACCTACGATTGATAAAATGTTAACCTATGCGGTTCCTTCGTTTAACTCTACGAATCAAACCATTTCTGATGCAACAGCTCACTTTGATCCTGCCGATTTACGTGGCTTGGGTCCAAGTAGAACCTTGGTTTTGGTAAACGGAAAGCGTAAAAACCAAAGTGCGCTTGTTTATATTAACGATACGCCCGGAAAAGGGGAGGTAGGAGTAGATTTAAAAAGTATTCCTGCGGCAGCTCTAAAACGGGTAGAGGTACTACGTGATGGAGCCTCGGCTCAATATGGGTCTGATGCAATTGCCGGAGTTATTAATATGGTATTACGCGAAGATGTGGGTAAAACAGTGGTAAATATTAATTCGGGTGTAACTACCGAAGGTGATGGTTTTAACCTTGGAGCCGATGTTAATACGGGTTTAGCAGTTGGTGAAAACGGAGGTTATTTAAATCTTACTTTTGCATATTACCAACAAGACATTACCGACAGATCTGGAGTGCCGGGCGGAGATGGTTTATTTGGAGTAATCTTTGGAGACGATGCTATCTTAAACGGTACACATCCTTGGATTCAACAAAATCCCGATTTGGGAATGACCGTAGGACAACCCGAACTCTATAAAGGAGATGTGTTTTTTAATTTTGGATTACCCTTTAAAAATGGAAAGGGAAAAGTTTATGCCTTTGGTGGAATGACCTATAGAGAAGGTAAGAGTTTTGCTTTATACAGAGCTCCTTATTGGATTCCGGACGAGTTCAACTTATTACACGATGCAAATGAAGAGTATCAAGGATTTCAACCTACTTTTGAAACCAAAGTACGTGATAACTTTAATACTGTTGGTGTCGAATTTAAACTTGCCGGATTTGATGTAGATTGGAGTGGTACCTTTGGTAGAAATGCTGTAGATTATCAAGTAAATAACAGTATAAATTTAGCTTTAGGTGCTAATAGTCCTACTTCTTTTGATGTAGGTGCCTATGCATTTAACAACTTATTATCTAATCTTGATTTTAACAGGTCTTTTGGTACGTTAAATCTTGCGTTTGGTGCCGAAATTCGTGAAGAACGTTTTAACTCTTATGCAGGCGAATATGCCTCGTATGCCGGACAAGGAGTTCAATCTTTTCCCGGTTTACAACCTTCTAACGAAGTACGAGCTTACAGAAGTAATTATGGTGTGTATGGTGACCTGGAGTGGGAACCAACCGAGGCTATTTTAATTGGTGGTGCTGTACGCTATGAAGATTTTAGCGATTTTGGCGATAATACTTCTTGGAAAGTAAATGGAAGATACTTGTTTGGCGACAACAAAGGAGCTATAAGAGCCTCTTACAGTACCGGTTTTAGAGCTCCTTCATTACACCAAATTTATTTAAGTAACATTCAAACTTTAGTATCTGGTGGAACGGTTTCTAACCAAGGAACATTTAATAATGTAGATCCGGTAATTAGAGATGGTTTAGGAGTTCCGCAATTAAGTGCCGAGACTTCAAAAAATATTTCGGCAGGTGTAACCTTTAAGCCTTCAAAAGACTTTTCGGTTGCTCTTGATGTGTACCAAGTTGAAGTGTTTGATCGCGTTGTGTTTACAGGAGAAATAGGCTTTGACGGTGATGATAATACCGTTAACCCTGTTGAGCAAATTTTGATAGACAATCAAATTACCAGTTTAAAATTCTTTGTAAATGCTGTAGATACTAAAACACAAGGAGCCGATTTGGTATTAACTTACAGTAATATTTCTTTAGGTAGCGGAACCTTAAAAGCAACTCTTGCAGGGAATTACAATACTACCGATATTACTAATGATGATGTAGATCCTAACACACCCGATTTACAAGTTCAAGCTCCGGGATTGTTAGGTGAAAACGGATACGATATTTTTAACCGGAAAGAACAATCCAGAATTGAATCTGCCAGACCAAAATCGAAAGTATTGCTTGGTCTTGATTATGAAGTTAATAAGTGGAGGTTTACATTAAACAACACCTATTTTGGCGAAGTTACTTGGAAACATGCTAATAATGGGTTGAATGGTGCACCACTAGGTCCAGGAGGAGCTCCACTTCCTGTTGAAGATACAGCTTACGATCAAACTTTTGCCGGAAAAATCTTAACCGATTTGGTAATTGGATACAAGTTTTCTGATAAAATATCCGGTTTTGTTGCAGCAAATAACCTGCTAAATGTATATCCGGATATAATTGATACTAAAGGAGATTTTGTTACTGACCTGGGAGGACGTTTTAAATATCCTTGGGAAGTAAATCAATTTGGTTTTAATGGTACTATAATTAACGGAGGGCTTACCTTTAAGTTTTAAAGAAATTCCTTAATTGTATTTATAAGCCTCACAGAATTTTTTCTGTGAGGCTTATTATTTACATCCTTACTTTCCGTAACCATATTTTAAAACTATAAGTTAAGTAAAATAAGGCGGGAACAATTACAAGTGTTAAGAAGGTAGCTATGATTAATCCGTAAATAACGGTTTTTGCCAGTGGTCCCCAAAAAATAACATTATCACCACCAAAATAGATATGCGGGTTAAACTCGGAAAATAAACTAAAAAAATCTATATTAAAACCTGTTGCTAACGGTATAAGCCCCAATACAGTTGTTATAGCGGTTAATAACACAGGGCGAAGCCTGGCACGACCCGCTTTTACAATTAGTTTTATCACTTCTTCTTTAGGAAGAAAATCGGAAGAAGATTTACCCAATTGAGCCAGTTTTCTGTCAATTAATAACTGGGTGTAATCTAATAACACTACGCCATTATTTACTACAATCCCCGCCAGAGCAATAATTCCCATCATGGTCATCATAATTACAAATGAAGAGCCTGTTATAAGTATTCCGCCAAAAACACCAATAAAACTTAACAAAATAGCCACCATTATTATGCTGGGTTTACTTACCGAATTAAACTGAAACACCAGAAGTAAAAAAATAAGTAAAATACCGTAAAGAAAAGCTTTATTTAAAAAGGCTTGCTGTTTGTTTTGCTCTTCAATTTGCCCTGTATAATCTATTGAAATATCTTTAGGAAGTTTTTCAAAATTCTTCATTTCTTGTCTAATATGACTAATTACCGCAGTTGCATCTTTATAACCGGCTTCTAATGCCGAATAAACGGTTACAACTCGTTTGCCTTCTTTGTGTTTTATAGCACTAAAAGAGGAACTGTTTTTATGACTTATTACCGAAGCGATAGGAATTTCTTTTAACCTTCCGGTGGCTTGGTCTCTAAAAATAATGTTTTGGTTAAACAAAATGCTTTGGTTGTATCGGTCTTGCTCATTAAATCGGACATAAATATCATAATCATCTCCTTCTTTTTTATAAATTCCGGCTTTATTCCCAAATACAGATTGTCTTAGTTGTTGCGCTACCTGTCCTACAGCTACTCCTAATTCGCCTGCTTTTTTTCTGTCTACAAACACCTTCATTGCAGGTTTTCTTTTGTTAACATCTATTTTAAGCTCGTCAACTCCGGCAACATTTTTAGAGTTGATAAAATTTTTCATTTTTTCGGCAAGTTGAATAAGCTCATCGTAATTTGTGCCACTTAACTCAATGTTAATGGGGTATCCTACAGGTGGACCTACCGGATCTTTTTCAACAGAGATGGTTACACCCGGATAAATTCCTTTTAAATTATCCTGAATTTTTTTCCGAAGTAATTCGGAATCTTTTCCTTTTCGGTATTTAAATTCGCGAAGCGTAACGGTAAGTTTTGCACGGTGAGGCATTTCTGAATTATTTCCGGCATCGGCTTGCGGATTACTAGCACCTTCACCTACTTGCGAAATGGCGGCTTCAACCATAAAATTATGGTTTCCTTCAAAGTATTGTTTGTCGTTTAAAACGGAATAAACTCGTTGCTCTATTTTTTTTGTTAGCGTATTGGTTTTTTCAATGTCGGTTCCTTGCGGATATTCAATATAAACAATAATCTGGTTGGGTTTGTTATCGGGGAAAAATTCAATTTGTGTACGTTCCGATTTAATAGACATACCAAACAGCATAAATATTCCGAAGAGAAGTATAAAATTTCCCAAAACAAAAAACACCGGATTTTTTCTGCTTAACGCAAAATGTAAAAACTTTTTATACACATTTTCTAGTTTAACTAAAAGAACGTGCTGAAAGTAATTTGCGACATTTTTTAAGAAGTATTTATACAGCCAAAACATGAGTACTGTAAAAATTAGTAATGATCCTAAGCCGCGATACGAACCTCCAAATAATACAATTAAAATACCTAGACCGCCCATAATAAGGGTGATTTTAAGTAACCCTTTTTTTGATAACTCGCCTTCTTCGGTTTTCATAAATTGAGAAACCAACATCGAGTTAATAAAAATAGCAACAAAGAGTGATGATCCTAAAACAATAGATAGTGTTATTGGAAAGTATTTCATAAATTCTCCCATAATACCGGGCCACATTCCTAAGGGCACAAAAGCAGCTACTGTTGTTGCGGTAGATATGATAATGGGAACCGCTATTTCGCCTATTCCTTTTTTGGCGGCTTCCAGTCGCGACATACCCTCTTCTTCCATTAATCGATACACATTTTCAACCACTACAATACCGTTGTCTACCAACATTCCCAGCCCCATAATAAGACCAAACAATATCATTGTATTTAATGTATAACCTAATGCTGAAATAATCATAAACGACATAAACATTGATAACGGAATGGCAAAACCTACAAACAAAGCATTTCGAAACCCTAAAAAGAACATTAAAACAAGTACCACTAGTGCAATACCAAAGATGATGTTGTTTACCAAATCATCAACATTGTTAACTGTTTTAGCAGATTGATCGTTTGAAATATTTACAATAACTCCTTCGGGAAAAACATTTTTTTTAGCATTAGAAATAATAGTTCTTATTTTTTCTACGGCTTCTACCATGTTTTTTCCGGAGCGTTTTTTTATATCCAGCATGACTACTTCTTTTCCAAAATCACGTGCATAACTTGTTCGTTGTTTTTCTTTAAACGTAACGGTAGCTACATCTTTTAGATAAACTACTCCATTATTGGATTTTACTACAAAGTTGTCAAGATTTGTGGGTTTTGTTATTTCTCCTAAAACACGAATGGTTCTTCTTTGTCCTGCGGTTATAATGTTACCTGCAGACATGGTTACATTGCCATTTTTTATAGCATTAATAATACTACCAAAACTTACTTTAGCAGCGGTCATTTTAAACATATCTACGGCAACTTCTATCTCTTTGTCTTGTACGCCTCGTAAATCTGCTTGTTTAATTTCGGGAAGGTCTTCAATTTTATCCTGTAGGTATTCGGCAAATTTTTTAAGTTGTTGCACCGGATAATCGCCAGTAATACTTATGTTGGCGATGGGAAATTCTTCCGAAATATTTAAACTAAAAACATTGGGTTCTACTTTAGCACCATTAAAAGTAGGCCAATCTTCACCAGATTTCTTGCCGTCAACTTCGTCTTTTATCTTTTGTTTGGCTTCTTCAACAGTAATGTTTTCATCAAATTCTACGATGATTAATCCAAAATCTTCTTGCGAAGTCGAATTAAATTTAGATACGTTACTTACATTTTTAAATTCGTCTTCTAATGGGTCTATGATCAATCGCTCGATATCTTCTGCGGTATTTCCGGGATACACCACCGAAACAAAAATTTTAGTTTCCTTAGCTTCGGGGAAAGTTTCTCTAGATAAACCAAAATAAGCACCAATACCTAGTGTTAATATAATAAACATAAGCACATAAATAGTAGCTTTGTTATCTATTGCCCAAGATGAAGGTGAAAATTCTTTGTATAGTTTTTTGTCCTTCATGATTTAACGGTTTAAAATTTGAACTGCTTGATTGTCTTTTACACTTCTAGCACCTTCTTCGATTATTAAATCGTTAGGTTTTAAACCGCTGGTAATTTCGACATAATCACCTTGTACTTTTCCTGTAGTAACAATCGTTTTCTTTGCAATATTTTTTTGCTGTTCGTTTTGCTGAATGACATAAACATATTGTTTTCCTTGAGCGTTTTCAGAAATTAGACTTTGATAAATTAATAGCGCGTTGGGATTTGTATAATCGTTTATTTTAAGTTTTGCCGTAAGGTTGGGTTTTATGCTTTTGTCTTTGTTGGGAAGCGATACGGTAACTTTAAAAGTTCGGTTTCCGGGTTGAATGTAATTGCTTGATTGTGTAACTTTAGCCAAAACGGTTTTACCCAATACACTAAAATAGGCTTCTACTTCTTTTCCTTTGGTAATGCTATTGAGGTAGGTTTCGGGGACTTCTGCCTCGATGTACATATTTGATAAATTTAGTAATCTCATAACCGGTGATTGTCCGGCTCCTACTACGGTACCTTGATCGGTAATAATTTCATCAATAACTCCCGAAAACGGTGCTCTCATTGTTGTTTTTGCTAACTGAGATTGCATTTGACTAACCGATTTTTGTAAAGCTTCGTATTGAGATTTTGCTTGCAGATACTGAATTTCGCTCCCTATATTTTGTTCCCAAAGCCGTTGTTGTCTGTTAAAAGTAGTTTTAGCTAAATTTTCTTGAACCTGAAGCTGTGCCAATTGTTGCGAAAAGCCACCATCGTCTATTCTAGCTAACAATTGTCCTTTAGAAACGTATTGCCCCTCTTTTACATAAATACGTTTTAGTAATCCTGAAAACTCGGGATACAACACAATGTTTTTTTGTGTAGCCACACTTCCTTGTAACTCTATAAAATGTTTAAAAAGGGTGTCTTTTGCCCGAAAAACGGTTACCAACGGAAGTTTTTCTACAGTATCTAATTTAGAAATTACACTATCTAACATTTGAATTTCAGTGTTAATTGTACTGAGTTCTTTGCTTTTTTTAGCTTTGTAATCTCTAATTGTTTTTAAATCTTTTGTTGTTATTACATCATCTAAGCTTTGCTCTTTTTCCTTGCAAGCAAAAATGCCGGTAATTATGATAAATAGGAGAATTATTTTTTTCATAACAAAATGTTTTCTAATTTTTTTATAGGTTTAATATAGTTTCTAAATCGGCTTTTGAGTTAATTACGTTAAGCATAGCTTGGTAAAAGTTTTGTTGCGCACTAAACAATTGTAATTGTGCTTGTCTAAGTTCAAAACTGCTTGCTAATCCTTCTTTAAATTTTAGCTGGTTTTTGTGTTCTATTCGTTCTGCCAACGAAAGATTTTTCTTGGCATTGTTGTAATTTTCAATAGCAAATTGGTAATTGGCTTTGGTTTGCGAAAGTGCCAATTTAATTTTTTGTTCGGTTTCTTTAAGTTGTGTGTTCGCTTGATCTAAAGCAATACTTGCGCGTTGTGTTTTTGCACTTCTTCCCATACTGCTAAAGAGAGGAACATTCATAGTTACTCCAAAAATTGAAAAAGCATACCATTTTTGCTCATTGTTTAAAAAGGTAAAATCGTTGCCATTTGCCAATGTGCCTAAATTTACAAAAGCGGCGAGATTAGGTAGCGCATTTGTTTTTTCTTTTTTAAGTTCTAGCTGTCTTTGTTGTGTAAGATTGGATGCTATTTTATAATCTATATTATTTTCAATAGTTAAATCGGTTTCTAAAAGCTGTAGCGAGGTGTTTTTTTGTGTTAAGCTTTCAAGAGAGTCGGTTAAATTAACAGGAGTATCTATGTTTAAACCTAACGCCAAATTAAACATTTGTTTAGCAATTTGTAACATTTGCTTAGTATTTGAAAGGCGATTTTTAATGTCGTTTAGTGTAATTTCAAGCTGTTCTACACTTTCTTCTTCGGTAAACCCGTTTTTATATATTTGTTGGGTTTCAAAGAGATTCTTTTCGAGCGTTTCTTTATTTTTTTTTAAAATAGTTACCATTTCTTCAGAAAGTAAAACACTTCCATAAGCATTTATAACTCCTTTACGTACTTCGAGTTGTGTTTTTTGATTTGCATTTTTTGAATATTGTAGAAAAACTTTAGCAGCTTGAAGTCCTACCAGATAACTACCGTCGAAAATAAGCTGACTTAAAGTAGCCGAAGCATTTACACTTTGTTTGGGGCTAAATTCTACGGGAGAAAATGTACCGGAGGGTCCTCCAAAAAATTCGGCAGGAATTAACGATACTATTTGTTTTAAATTATTTTGATATGTGATTTTACCGTTTATTTGCGGAAGTCCTTGTGCGGTTACTTCCCACTTCTGTTTAATTGCTTTAGCAATATCTCTGCGTGCATTAATAGCGGTATAGCTGCTGTCTAAGGCAAAGGTTATCGCTTCTTGTAATGTAAAAGAGTAACTCTTTTCTTGAGCGTTACTTACTATGCCATAAATCATAAAGATGCTTAAAATAAGTATTTTTTTCATGATTGTTTCTGGATAAATTCGGTTAATTTTTTCATTCCTTTCGGTGTAACTATTCCACGAATATGGTATGCTAAATAGTCGTCCATAAGTTGTTTTTTTGGAAATTTTTCTAAAGGAAAAAGTTGTTCGTCTTTAATTCCCGTAATACCTAAAAAATAAATTCTTGAAATAAACTCGATGTTTAAATCTTTTAAAAAATACCCTAATTGAATACCTCTGCTTAAATTCTCTTTAACACAATCTTGCATTACTTCAAACTGTTTAATTTGCAAGGTTTGATG